>JABDKZ010000434.1 GCA_013001935.1 Maribacter sp. | reverse complement strand
CAAACGACCCTCCTGTGCCAAGTTTAGCAGGCGTACCACAGCTTTTTAGAAGCTTTGACGCTTATAAAAAGGCAATGGACCTTGTTGAAAGCGAAAATCATGGATTACAATACTGTTTAGGAAATTTTTCTAGCATGGGTGCGGATATCAATGCGGTAACCGAATATTTTGGAGAAAAGGATAAGTTAGTATATGTACATTTTCAAACGGTTTCTAATTCTCTGGTCAATGACCATAAATCCAATGAGGTCTTTGTTGACATGCCTGGCTATTATGACCCTGTTACAGTTTTAAAAAAATTAAAGGAAGTAGGCTTTAAAGGAATGATAATGCCTGGGCATGTACCCAAAATCATTGGGGATGGCTCTTGGGAAGAGAGAGGGCGTTCATTTACCATAGGGTATATTAAAGGTATATTGGCTGCTTTGAGTTAAGAAGTTTAAAACAATTGAATCATATAAATATTTCAAAAAATGAAAACCAATTATTTACTACTGTTGGTACTGCTATTTGTTTTAGCACCTTTGGTACAGGCCCAAGAAAACCATTTGGCAGGCTATAAACAATCAATTAGCGGAACGGATTTTACCTACCACTCCCCTTTCTCGTATAAAGAAAAGTGCCTTTTAACTCGTGCCAGGGAAGATGTTGAACCCATTGTTTGGGAAACCGAGGTTGTTCCAAAGGATTATGATAAAAATACCGCATCATTCATTTGGTTGTATGGTATTGGAGCTAAGGCACCGGCCCAAGCCTTTGATCTGTATGTGAATAATCAGAAGGTACTGACGTTTTCTTCCCCAAATAACAATGAGGTGGTACGAAACATCTCGGGAAAAGATGGGATTGAACTGACCTTCAATCGTTCCATGGTCGATATGAACAGGGATGAAATGGGGACAGCGGTCTTAACACTACCAAATGAATATTTCACACCAGGTAAAGCGGTTGTATTAAAAGTAGATGGTGTGGACAATCATAGTAATGATTGGTTCATGACTTTTAATCGTATCCTGAATGAGGATCTCAAAACACGACAGCTTAAAACGGTGACAAAAAAAGAGGGTAAACTTTATCACACCGTACGATTTGAATTTGTTCACTTAAAAGAACCGACCAAGGCAAGCATTACCACTACAAATCTTAAAAAAGAATTTGAACTCAATACAGGCTTTAGTGAGATTGATTTGCTTATTCCAGCAGTAACCGCGTCGACCAAATTTGACGCGGAACTACGCATAGGTGAAGATAGCAAACAAGTGAGTTTTATGGTTGAACCTGTCAAGGAATGGTCTATTCATTTAGTACAGCATAGTCATACCGATATAGGTTATACAAGGTCACAGACCGAGATATTGACCGAGCATTTACGCTTTATTGATTATGCGCTGGATTATTGTGACCAGACAGATGATTACCCGGATGAAGCCAAATTCAGATGGACATGCGAAGCCGCTTGGACGGTGCGTGAATATTTGAAAAATAGACCTAAAAGTCAAATAGACCGCCTGTTGAAACGTATCAAGGAAGGGCGTATTGAAGTGACCGGAATGTTTTTCAATTTCTCAGAAATCATAGATGAAACCGCCTTGGCTATTCAAACACAGGCACTTAACCATTTTAGGGAAAGAGGTATCGATGTAAAAACCGCCATGCAAAACGATGTCAACGGAATTGGTTGGGCAATGATAGATCTGTATAAGAATACGGGAGTAAAATACCTCACTATGGGTCAGCATGGTCATAGAGCCCAGGTTCCTTTTAATAAACCAACTTCTTTTTGGTGGGAGTCAAATGCAGGAAACCGCTTATTGGCCTATCGTAGTGAACACTATATGCACGGTAATGCTTTGAGTCTTACTTCAGGCGAAATCGATCAATTTAGGGCGAACCTCTCCCAATACCTCCATGAACTTGAAGAAAAGGGATATCCGTATGACAAAACGGCTTTTCAGTTTTCAGGATACCTGACTGATAATTCACCTCCGTCAACAAAAGCCTGTGATATTGTCAAGGAATGGAACGAAATCTATGAATGGCCAAAGCTGAAACTTTCATTAGCCAGTGAGTTCATGGTCTACCTTGATGAGCATCAGGCTGATAACCTACCCGTTAAGAAAGTGGCCTGGCCAGACTGGTGGACCGATGGATTCGGTTCAGCCTTTACTGAAACCAAGACCGCTCGAACCGTTCATTCAAATATGATTGCCAATATGGGGTTATTATCAATGGCACAGTTCATGGGATCGTCCCTCCCAAAGACCATCACCACAGATATTGAGAAAACCTATGATGAATTGCTTTTTTATGATGAACACACTTTTGGCGCCGCTGAAAGTATAACCGATCCTTTTAGTGAGAATTCGGTCATTCAATGGGGGCAAAAGTCCGCTTATGCATGGACAGCGTTTAAGGAATCCAGTTTGATCCAAGAAAAAGCCCTTGGTCTTATGCAACAGCATATTCCTAAAACAACTGAGCCGACCATAGCAGTTTTCAATACGTTGAATTGGGAGCGCTCAGGGCTGGTCAAAGCCTATATCGACCATCAATTGTTGCCCCAAGGTAGCTCATTCAAAATATTGGATGAAAAGGGACGAAATGTTAAAGTGCAGCTTGTTTCGAGCAGGGCCGATGGCAGTAATTATCTTTTATGGGCACCAAACATTCCAGCCATGGGATATGCAACATTCCGCATTGTTTTGGAGGGAGAAAAAGATTTGGCGGTCAACCGACCAGCCGATACGGCCGCTCCACTACTTGAAAATGAGTTCTATCGTATAAATTTAGATTTACAAAAAGGGGTAATCACTAGCCTTTTTGACAAAGAATTGAACAAGGAATTGGTTGATTCCTCCAGTGAATTTAAACTTGGGGAGTTTGTTTACGAGCAACCTGACAATCGACAGTCTATGGAGCGACTTACGAATGCTAACAGGGATACGGTGTACGTTCCCATTAAAAAGAAGATTACAGGTTTATCAGACGTGAAGGTTTCAGGGGTTAAGGAAACTCCTTTGTGGAGTAGCACAACAATCAATGGGAAAATTGATGGATGTGCTGACCATAGGGGAGTTAATTTCGAAATTAAACTCTATAACACTTCTAAGCGAATTGAACTTTCTTATGACATGGTCAAGCTGCCAAATACCTCACCAGAAGGTGTTTTCATTGCCCTTCCTTTTCGTATGAAGGATAATGACCAATTGGCCTTTGATGTGCAAGGAGGCATCGTATATCCTGGGATGAACCAATTGGAAGGAACTTCTGCCGACTGGAATGTGGTACAGAACTTCGCTGCTGTAAAGAACGACGAAGCACAGATTCTATTCAGTAGTAATGATGTTCCGCTCATACAGTTTGGGGACATAAATACAGGTAGATTTTATTATAAGCACAAACCTGAAAATCCACATATATATTCATGGGTGCTCAATAATTATTGGACGACAAATTTCAGAGCTAGTCAGGAAGGTGAAATGAAATGGAAATACTACTTAACCTCATCATCGGATCTTTCAAATTCATTTGCTACCCGCTTTGGGTGGGATAGCCGGGTGCCAATGCTTACCCGCGTAATTCCACCGGATAATTCAAAAAACATGACGAATACTACCTCCCGGTCCTTGCTGGATTTTGAATTGCCCAATGTACTCCTTGTCAACGCTCGACCTTTACCTTCGGCTGAAGGTGTGCTGTTACATCTACGCGAAACAGAAGGAGGTCATGCTATTCTAGACATTCCTAGCTTGCTTAGCCAGACAGGGGCAACTCAGGCCATTGAGGTGAATGTACTTGGTGAAGAATTGAAACAATTGACCAAACCAACGCTAATTGAGCACTATGAAACTCGGTTTATCCTGTTGAAAAACTTGGGTAACCAGTAGACTTAATAATGAAGTGATTTAAATGAACACTAACCAATATTGAATATGAAAAAAAATGTGACCTTTCTCGCCCTAATAGCTGCCCTGGGTGGATTTCTATTCGGCTATGACACTGCGATTATTTCGGGGACTATTGGATTTGTAAAAACACAATTTGAGCTTAGTACAGTCATGGAAGGTTGGTATGTGAGCTCTGCACTTGTGGGTACAATTCTAGGGGTTTCCATCGCAGGATTTCTTAGTGACAGCTATGGTCGAAAGCACATACTGATCATGTCAGGATTGTTTTTCGCCCTTTCTGCTATTGGCTGTGCGCTATCAGGTTCGTTTAACGGATTGGTCACCTATAGGCTTTTTGGAGGGATTGGTGTTGGTATTGCTTCTATGCTTTCTCCCCTGTATATATCTGAGATTGCACCGGCGAAAAATCGAGGTAAGTTAGTTGCCCTTTATCAATTGGCCATTACCCTGGGTATTTTGATTGCGTATTTTGCGAATGCCTATTTGCTGGCCCATTCAAAATCAGAAAGTCTAGCAGATAGCGTAGGACTAACGAATAAAGTATTCGTTTCGGAAGTATGGCGCGCTATGCTTGGAAGTGAAACCATCCCCGCAGTGATATTTCTGTTGTTACTTCTTACAATACCCAAAAGCCCACGTTGGTTGACCATGAAAGGCAAGAAAGAACAGGCAAAAAAAATATTGCTCCGTTTCGTTACCGAAGAAGAAGCCGATACCGAAATTCAGAATGTTGAAGACGTACTTGTAAAAGAATCGGGAGGCATAAAGGCAGTTTTTTCGGGACCTTTCAAAGTGGCCATGATCATAGGTATTTCCTTGGCCGTTTTGAGTCAAATCAGTGGTATTAACGCAATCATCTATTATGGCCCCAAAATTCTGGAAGAAGGTGGCTTGCAACTCGGAGAGGCCCTAGGGGGTCAAGTGGTCATAGGCATTGTAAACGTGCTGTTCACTTTTGTTGCCCTTTGGAAAATAGACGATTTAGGGCGAAAACCCTTACTCACCTATGGTATTATTGGGATTATGATATCATTGATCATCGTAGGCTTGTTGTTCTTTTACGAGGTAAACAACACCTACCTGTTAATGACTTTCATACTAACTTTCATAGCTTGTTTTGCCTTCTCATTTGGCCCCGTACTCTGGGTATTACTTTCTGAGATCTATCCCTTGAAAATTCGTGGTGCGGCAATGTCCATAGCTACAATGGCAGTTTGGATCGGTACTACGTTCGTGGGTCAGATGACACCTTGGTTTTTAGAAAACCTGAAGCCACACGGTACATTCTGGTTTTTTGCCGCATGCATGATTCCGGCGATTTATTTGGCGGTTAAAATACTACCGGAAACGAAAGGGAAGACCTTGGAGGAAATAGAAAACTATTGGTTAACAAAAAAGGGTAAATCATGAATCGACTAAAAGATAAAGTAGCAATTATAACTGGGGCGGCTAACGGTATAGGGTTAGCTATAAGCCAAGCTTTTGTACATGAAGGCGCAAAAGTGGTGATGTGCGATATCAATATAGCCAAGTGCGATGAAGAGGCCCAAAAGTTATGTGCTAAAGGAGGTATTGCTAAAAGCTATGCTTGCGATGTAGGAGTGACAGATGACCTTAAACTTGTCATTGAAAAGACATTGGGTGCATTCGGGAAAATAGACATTCTGGTGAACAATGCTGCAGTAGCTATTTCAGGGGATATTAGGGAGATGCCCGAATCAGCTTGGGATACCATTATGAACATAAACCTAAAAAGTGTCTTTAGGGGCATCAAAATGACATTGCCCCAGATGATACAACAACAGTCGGGAAGTATTATCACTATATCATCGGTACAGGCTTTTCGAAGCTGGGATGATTGGACAGCCTATGCCGCGGCTAAAGGTGCCATATGCTCTATGAGTAATCAATTGGCTGGACAATTTGGGCACTTCAATGTACGATTCAACACCATTTCCCCCGGTGCCATACTCACACCAATGAATCAGAGAAGAATTGAGGAAGAGGGAGAGCGTTTTCTAAAAAGCAGTATTGAACAATCGGCTATGTTACGCATGGGAGAAGCGGAGGAAGTCGCCATGACCGCAGTATTTATTGCATCAGATGAAGCAAGGTTTATTAATGGGGAAGATATAAAGGTTGATGGAGGGTTGACCACTTTACCTAGATATTTTAACAACAAAAATCAATAGTGATGCAGCAAGCATTGGAAGGAGTAAAAGTTTTGGATTTTTCGCAATTGTTACAAGGCCCTTACGCTACCCAAATGATGGGAGATTTGGGCGCTGATGTAATTAAAATTGAAAGAAATGGTAGTGGTGATATGTATCGGGGTATGACCTTTTTCAATGAATGGATTGCAGGTGATGAATCTCCCTGCTTTATGGCTTGGAATAGAAATAAACGATCCCTTGCCATAAATATTAAATCAGAACAAGGAAAGGAAATCATTTATAAACTGGTCGAGCATGCAGATATAATTGTTGAGAATTTCCGCCCTGGTGTAATGGCAAGATTGGGTTATGGTTACGAAGATCTGAAAAAAATAAACCCGAGTATTATCTACTGCTCCGCGAGTGGCTGGGGCGACGATGGCCCGTATTTGACAAGGCCGGGGCAAGATTTGCTCGTACAAAGTCTAAGCGGCGCCATCATGACCAGTGGGAAACAATCTGATGGCCCAGTGGCAATAGGAACCGCATTATGTGATCAGGTAAATGCTTTAAATTCGGTATATGCCATTCTAGCTGCCTTGTACTATCGCGAAAAAACAGGTAAGGGCCAAGAAATCAAAACCAATTTATTATCGTCGGCCATTGCCTTTCAAATGCAGGATTATTTTACAATTCAAAATTTAGGACGGGCTTTTACCCGTCCAGAATCAAAAATAGGACATCCAGGCAACGGAGCTCCCTTTGGGATGTACCAAACAAGTGATGGTTATCTGACCATTGCCATGAGTCCTTGGCCAAAGCTAGTGGAGGCCTTGGGCGATGAATCACTCATGGACTACAATGACCCACAAATGCTCTTTGATGATAGGGATAAAATCCATGGAATCATAGAAGCCATTACAATAACCAAAAGCACCGAGGAATGGTTGGGAATAATGCTTGGACTTGACCTTTGGGTGGCGCAAGTCAATGATCAAAAGGATGTGGAAAATGACCCACAGGTCATTCACAACAATACATTTGTTGAAGTAGAACATCCAAAAGCGGGCAAAGTAAAAGTAACCAATGTACCGTTTACTATGAGCGAAACCCCGGGGCAGATAAAAAGACCTTCCCCAATGATCGGTGAGCACGGAGCCGATATCCTAGAGGAAATAGGCTATAACAAAGATGCCATAGAAAGATTGGTCAAGGAAAATATAATCAGTATTGAAAAAATCAAATAACATGATAAACCCTTTTCAAAAAATAGTAGTCATCTTTTCTTTGCTATGGGTATGTCTCAGTTGCAAAGAACATACAAAAGAAAATGGGATGCATAGTAATGTGAACCCATTCCCTATACAAGAATATTTGGGCTATGTAGATACCCGTGTGGGAACTGCAGCCAGTATTGCTGATATTACGGTTACTGAAGTAGAAGAACCAATGGGATATGTTTCGCCTATTGTTGGAAACCCATCAGCCTTAACCCATTGGACTCCACAAACGGCGAAATGGACAGAAAGGGTAATAACGGTACCTGTCCCCTATTGGTATGACCAAGAAAAGATTCAGGGTTTTCGGGGCACACGTTATCCTAATGGAGCTGTGGTCGGGGATTGGGGACCAATGTGTATAATGCCAATGACAGGTAATGTGGTAATCGATGCCGATGCTCGTGCTTCAAAATTCAGCCATGACAATGAGATTGCCAAACCTCATTATTACTCGGTAAAACTGGACGATTATGATATAAAAGCTGAATTAACAGCGGCTTCCAAAACTGGATTCTTTCAATTTACGTTTCCAGAATCCAAGTCTTCGTCGGTGGTTATTGATGGAGTGTATGTTCCTGGTCACTTCAAAGTAATCCCTGAAAAAAATGAGATTGAAGGGTATATGGTTATCGCTGGTCATTTTAGAAATCACTTTGTAGCCCAGTTTGATAAGGAATTTGAAGCATATAATGTGGATTTACTTCCTAATGTAGTTAATGCTGATTTAGTGCCTAATGGATTCAAGGCAGCGTATTTTAATAATGATAAGCTTGAAGGAAAACCGGAAGGTTTTGAGAATTATTCTGAATTGAACTATGAATGGTTAAAAGCTCCAATCGATGGTATTAAGGATGATTTCTTTTCAGCCATATTTACAGGTACTCTTATTGCAAGACATACTGGGGAACATACCTTTGAGTTAACTACCGAGGATGGTACACGAATGTATATAAATGACCAATTGGCAATAGATAAATGGCAATATCGAGCCGCTGGTACCGAGAGGTATAAAATAAACCTCACCAAAGGCAAGAAATATGATATTCGTATAGAGTATTACGACGGATCGGGTTCAACTTTAATGCAATTGAGATGTGCAGAGCCAGTGAAGCTAGATCCGAAACTTGGTCCACAAATGGCACTTAAAGGGGCAGATGGGAATGCGGTATATGTGACTTTTGCAACCAAGGATCAAGAAAAAGTGAAGATGAAGGTAGGTACTTCCCTGATTGATATTGCACAAGCTAGGGCAAATATGGAAGAAGAGTTTCCAGATTTCGATTTTAATAAAGCGGTAGGGAAAGGTGCCGATGTTTGGGAGAAAGAATTGAATATGATTCAAGTAGAAGGAGCCGAAAATGACAAGGCTATTTTCTATACGGCCCTAACTAAATGCTTTGTAAATCCTCGCAATTTAAATGAAGGGGGTAGGTATTTTAGTCCCTTCGATTTGCAGGTACACGAAGGTCAAATGTATACAGATCTTTCAATTTGGGATACGTTTAGATCTTTACATCCGCTTTGGGTAATTGTAAAGCCTCAGGAAACTACCGATATTATCAACGGTATGCTGAATGCCTACCAAGAAGGTGGGTGGTTGCCTAAATGGCCTAACCCCTGGTATCGTAGTATTATGATGGGAACGCACGCCGATGCTGTTATAGCCGATGCTTATGTAAAGGGCATACGAGGTTTTGATACCAACTTAGCATTTGAAGCAATGTTAAAAAACGCCAATGAAAAAGGCAATCGCGGTTTTTCAGGTCGTGTTGGTATAGAGCACTTTAATGAAATTGGCTACGTACCTGCAGATGTTTTCGGGTTTTATGGCGAACCTGTTGCAAGGACCCTTGAATTTTCTTACGATGATTATTGTATAGCCCAAATGGCCAATGCCCTGGGTAAAGCTGATTTTTACGAGGAGTTCATGCAGCGCTCAAAACGATACATTAATGTTTTGGATAAAGAAACAGGTTTGGTTCGTGGTAAAAAATTAAATGGTGAGTGGCTTCCTCCTTTTGATAAAAGTATAAGCGTTTGGGCAAGGGGAACAGACCATGATACAGAGGTGTATTACAAAAACCACACTTTGTTGGTACCTCATGATATTCCCGGATTAGCAGATTTTATGGGAGGAGAAGAAAAATTGGTGGACTATCTTGACGAATTTTTTGAAAAGGATATGTA
>JABDKZ010000414.1 GCA_013001935.1 Maribacter sp. | reverse complement strand
ATGGTAACCATGGCAATAACTGTAATGCCGGAAACAATCATACTCGCAAAAAGATACCATCCAAACAGCGTACTGAACCAATGTGGATCTACACTCATAATCCAATCCCAGCTCATTATGGATTCTGAAATAAGATAAAAGACAAGAAAGGCAGCTGACCATCTGAAGTTCTTTTTGAAATTGGAATTATCATCCGATTTATCCTGCGCAATAGAAAGCCTGCGTGATATCTCACGATAACCAATCCATCCTCCCAGGAAGATTGCAGCTCTTATCAGAAAGAAAGTTGGATTCAGATATCCAGATTTGTTTTGAAGTAATTTATCATGAGCAACAACATCGGCATCCATCCAGGTAAACAAATGATTAAAATGCATTACGGAAAGTACCAGAATAACGAATACTATTATCCCTCCGGGTACAAGGTATGCGGTAATTCCTTCCATTACTCTGAATAACATAGGTGACCATCCGGCTTGTGAAGCCCTTTGAATTCCATAAAACGCCAGAACCCCTAAAGCAATCATAAAGAAAAAGAAAGCGGCAACATATAATGCAGACCAGGGTCTGTTTTGCAGTTGGTGTAACAAGTGCTCATCATGATCAGCTGCCTCTCCATGATCGGAAGCCATTGCATGGGATGCTTCCTCCCCATGTGAATCTCCATGACCGTCATCATGAGCGGCTACCATAGCTTTGGCTTCATCTACCGTTGCCGGTGCCGATACAAAGCCTATTCCAATTCCCAATACCCCAACGGCCATGAGAATAAAGGAAGCTATTTTTAATCTGTTTGAAAACGTGTACATATTAAAGGTCTATGTATTATTTTGTTAAGTCTTGTTTCAATTGCATTACGTACTCCGATACTTGCCAACGTTCTTCATAATCAAGTTGACCGGCATAAGATCCCATGGAATTCAACCCGAAATAAATAGTATGATAGGTGCTTCCAACAGTAATGTTCCTAGCGGCATCTGCATAGCTGGGTACGCCCAGTATTTTTTCTCTTTTTACAAGGGTTCCCTGCCCTTTGCCTTGGTTCCCATGGCATATGCCACAGTATATGACATAAAGTTCTTTGCCCTTCGCAAGGTTTGCTTCCATTTGCAAAGAATCTAATGGACTTTGTTGCATTCTGGCCATTTCCTTGCCTTCAAGATCATTGGCATACTCATAGGGCAGCCAGCCTCTGTGAATGGTATTTTCCGGAGGGGTCATGGCTTCGGTTCCACTAGGAAGAAAATCAACTTGCTGATAGGTTTCATAACCCACAGGCTCATACATATTTGGCATATATTGATAATTTGGACTATTACTATCTGCACATGCAGAAAGCAATCCAATTACTGCCAGAATCATTACTATTCTTATAAAACCCTTCATTTTCTAATGACCGTTTTTAATAATGTTCAACTCTACTGCCCCGGTATCTAACAACAATTCTTTTAATTCAGACTCATTATTATGCACTTCAACTTCCATAATAAAATGAGCGTCTGTTGTTCTCACATCAGGGTTTTCAGCCTTTTTAAATGGCCATAACCTACTTCTTAAATAAAATGTAATCACCATTAGATGTGCAGCGAAAAAAACCGTTAATTCAAACATGATAGGCACAAAAGCAGGCATATTTTCGATATAGCTAAAGCTGGGCTTTCCACCTATATCCATTGGCCATGAATCAATCATTATGTATTTCATCATAACAATAGAAACAATTAATCCCAAACACCCATACATAAAGGACGTAATTGCAATTCTGGTTGGAGCTAAGCCCATTGCCTTGTCCAAACCATGCACCGGGAAAGGACAATAGACCTCCTCGATGTGATGTTTTTCAGCTTTTACCTTTTTAACGGCGTGCATCAATACATCATCATCATCATAATATGCGTGGATAACTGTAGCTGCCATAATTATTTATCGTTGTTTAAAAACATTCTTGCTTGTCCTGCCCAATCATCTCTCTGAGCTCTGCCAGGGAAAGCACCGGTAAGAGAATCAAGCAAATCATATTCTTTCTGGGTCATTTTACTCACTTGTAAAAAACTGAAAATGCCCAATTTATTAAGGGTCTTTTCCATTAAAGGACCAATCCCTTTTACTTTTTTCAGATCATCAGGTTCCTGAGTTGCTGAATCAAAACTACCCAGTGCACCAAGTAAACTTTCTTCATCTGGTTCCGAAGAAACGGTAACCTCCTCCTCACTACTAATAATTGTTTCCCTTACAATTCCATTTTTACTTACGGTATATAAAGGTTTACCCGCAGCTCTAAGAGCTTTATAGCGGGCTCCTGACGATTTTAATATTGTTTTTACCTCAGCCTGCGCAATTACCGGGAAAGTTCTTGAATATAATAAAAAGAGCACAAAGAAGAATCCAACAGTACCTATGAAAATACCAATATCTACAAAAGTTGGTGAGAACATAGTCCAGGATGAAGGCAGGTAATCTCTATGCAATGATGTTACTATTATCACAAATCTTTCAAACCACATACCTACATTTACTACAATTGATATAATAAATGAAATTATTATACTGGTTCTAATTTTCTTGAACCACATTATCTGTGGTGAAAGAACGTTACAGCTCATCATTAAAAGATAGGCCCACCAATATGGCCCTGTTGCCCTGTTAAGAAAGGCATACTGTTCATATTCAACCCCGGAATACCAGGCAATAAAAAGTTCTGTGATATACGCGCAACCAACAATTGAACCTGTTATCATGATAACTATGTTCATCAGTTCAATATGCTGAACGGTTATATAATCTTCAAGGTGACTTACCTTTCTCATTATTATCAAGAGTGTTTGCACCATGGCAAATCCTGAGAAAATTGCTCCCGCAACAAAGTAAGGCGGGAAAATGGTGGTATGCCAGCCCGGAATAACAGAAGTTGCGAAGTCAAAAGATACAATGGTATGTACAGAAAGTACAAGTGGTGTTGCCAAACCTGCAAGAACAAGCGAAACTTCTTCAAAGCGCTGCCAGTCTTTTGCACGACCAGTCCATCCAAAACTAACCAAACCGTAAATTTTCTTTTGGAAAGGTTTCACAGCCCTGTCGCGAATCATACCGAAATCCGGCAGTAAGCCTGTCCACCAGAAAACCAATGAAACAGATAAATACGTTGATATTGCAAAAACATCCCATAACAGGGGCGAATTAAAATTAACCCATAATGAACCAAACTGATTAGGTATCGGAACAACCCAATAAGCCAACCATGGTCTACCCATGTGTATTATTGGAAATAAGCCCGCCTGGATTACAGAAAATATAGTCATGGCCTCCGCAGATCGGTTAATTGCCATTCTCCATTTTTGTCGAAATAATAAAAGTACCGCAGAAATTAAGGTTCCGGCGTGTCCGATACCAACCCACCACACGAAGTTTGTAATATCCCAGGCCCAGTTTACCGTTTTATTAAGTCCCCAAGTTCCAATACCGGTAGAAATCGTATAAATTATTGCACCTACCCCCCAAAGTAGTGCTGCCAATGCAATGGAAAAAACAATCCACCATTGCCTGCTAGCCCGTCCTTCAACCGGAGCTGCAATATCTACCGATACATCGTGGTAGCCTTTGTCCCCAAGAACTAAGGGTTTACGTATTGGTGCTTCGTAATGCGAC
>JABDKZ010000407.1 GCA_013001935.1 Maribacter sp. | reverse complement strand
ATGGTAAGCGATTTGCAGATAATATTTTAAATGTTTTGGGCAAAAACACCATAAAATATAAATCACCGACCGAGTATTCCGAAGTTTTTGAAGACCCCAAAAACATTGCTTTTGCCAAGAATGTCTTGCCAACTATTACTTTTATTGCTTTGGGCGCTCAAAGTGATGCCAATAAAAAAACTTTAAAAGTCACCACCAATAAGAAAAACATAGCCAACCTGATTACCAGTGGAATTTTGTCCGATTATTCCAATACGGAGTTTGAGGAAGATCATTAAAAATAGTCATTGAAAAGTAAAAGAATAATATACGTTCTACTTCTGTTCATTGCATATATTGCGAGTGGGCAGGAATCCTATATTTCGGTAATCGCGGATAAAGGAGATGGCATTTATTCACTTTTGCGAAAACAAGGGGTTAATCCGTATGAGTCATTTGATGATTTTATAGCCATGAATATGGATAACCTTCGGGATAGTATTCACCTTTACGAAGGAAGGAATTACAAGATTCCTGGCAAACTAATTGACACGGTTTCTGTTGCAGCTTCAGATAAAAATACAGGGACTAAAATCACTCGTTCCGAAGGAAGGTCTTTTCCAATATTTGGTAAAGGCCATGAGACTGTTTTCCCGAAGAGTGAAAAACTTAAGGGTGCCGTGTATTATTTAGTGTCAGGACATGGAGGACCAGATCCTGGAGCAATAGCTATTCACAAGGACACTCAAATTGCGGAAGACGAGTATGCATATGACATTACCTTGCGATTGGCCAAAGAGCTATTGGCACATGGTGCCATGGTATATATCATCATTCAGGACAGTAACGATGGAATTCGTGATGATCGAATTTTGAAGATAGACCGTGATGAGGTTGCTTACCCAGATAAGACAATACCTTTAAATCAAGTCGCTCGATTAAAACAACGTGTCACTATTGTAAACGACCTACATAAAAAACATAGCGGCCAATTTCAGCGCCTCATTGTAACCCATGTTGATAGTCGAAGCAAAGGCCAGAATATTGATGTGTTTTTCTATCATCATGCAAAAAGTAAGAACGGAAAGAAACTGGCAGAGAGTATTCATAAGACCTTTCATAAGAAATACAAAAAATACCAACCCGGTCGTATCTATAGAGGAACTTTTGAGGATCGAACCTCCCTTTATCTAGTAAAAAAGACCCACCCTGCGATGACCTTCATCGAAATAGGTAATATTAGAAATAGTAAAGACCAAAAAAGAATTCTGGAACCTGATAATCGTCAAGCGCTGGCCAAATGGATTTCCGAAGGTGTTATATTGGATTTTGAGAGTGGTGAGATAGGACCCATTCGCTAGAGGGCGATTTTTCGCTTATAATAATCATAGAGTTTTTCCGGTCCGGCGCCCAAATAATTCTTTAGATGGATTACCCCAAAATGGTATTGAAGTTTAAAAACGCCAAGTTTTCTGTATTTTCTGGCCGAGGTCTTAACATGGTAAGGAAGTATCTTGAAATTGGTTTTTTGATAAATCCGACCAATAAATTCGTTATCCTCGAAAATGATATAATCTTCATTGAAACCTTTGGTTTTTTTAAATAGTTCTTTTGAAATAAAAAGTGATTGGTCGCCCCCTCTGCAAATCATGTGGTTGTATCTTGTAAACCAGGCAAAAAATTGAAGGGCCCAATTATCACTGTCAAACTTCATTTGAAAGCATCCGGCTTGTTGATTATGTGAAATTGCATTGACAATGTACTGATCAAAATTTTTTGACGGAAAAGTATCGGCATGTAAAAAATATAGAATTTCTCCTTTAGCCATCCTAACACCATAGTTCATTTGTTTGGCCCTGCCCTTTTCGGACTTGTAGACCTTGGCCCCGGTTTTTTTCGCTAAAGAAACGGTATTGTCATTACTGCCCCCATCAATGACCAGTATTTCAGCTATATTCTTTGAGGTACTATTCTTGTATAAAAAAGTTATGAGTTCGCCAATTCGATCTTCCTCGTTCAATACAGGGATTATGATGCTAATTTTAGGGTTACCTCTTTTCATTTAAGCGCCAGTCGTAGGTTAGATACTTCATTTTCGCATTGGATAGAATCTTAATATCGGAATATTTGTTCAAATAATCAATCAATGAGTGCTTATCGGTAAAATCCCCTTTGTACCATTTGAATATTTTGGATAAATCAACGGCATTTCGCGAAATTTTATTTCTAGAGGGGTCATTTATGAAATTTAAAGTAACAGCTTCCAATTGTTCCTCAATTTTGGAAGCAATAAATGCGCTATTCAATAATTTCGGACAAGAATAAGAGGCGCAATTTATCGCAAAATGAATTCGAGGTTCCTCCATTTTTCGTAGGATACGATGTTCTATTTGCCCTAGGGAGTATGCTTTTTCCCCAATCATCAATCTCTCCTTGCCCCATGGTCTAGTGATATCTTTTATGCTTTCCAATGGGTAATTCTGTAAGATCAATTGTACTGTTCCTGCATTGTAGAGGTTAATGTAGTAGGCCAAACGTTCCTCTTTTTTAGCAGCATAGGATATGGTGTTTTGAGCGAGATGGTTAAGATAGTCGTTCAGCAGTTTAACATCATTCCTAAAGCTGCTATAGTCAACATTTCCTTGGTCATCTACATGTTTTTTTAACAGCATATCCCATGAAGAATGATTTACAGTTTCAACACGATTTATATGTACTGAAGTTGCCGATTTCTGCGCAAAGCAATTCAATAGCAGAAAAAAGGGCAGAATATGGAATAATTTTAACTTAACCATTGTCCAATGTTAAAATGGATAATCTGTTTTAGTTTAATTAATAACAGCAATCCTTACAGATTAGATTAACAACAACCTCCGCCATTATAGTGCCATGTACTCTTACTTATATGTATCTGATCGCTGGCTTTCGCTAAAACCGCTGCAGTTTTATCGCAAACCGCCAAGGGTTGGTTTTGCATTAGAACGTGTCCTGCATTATCGTCAAAATAGTCCTCATCGCCAAAATAGATAGCGGTTTTTCCGGTAAAAACGCATGGGCCGTCATCAGGCATTGGATCTTTAATGGCGGCAATTTCGACAGATTCAATAAAGATCAATTCATTGGTGGGGTAATGATTGGGTGATAATACCCGGTATGATTTTCTTGCCCTAATTTCTATGGTTCCAAAACCTGCATAGGTCAAGGCATTTATGTATTCTTTTATGGGAATGCTACCGCTAAGACAAAGGGCCCGAAGCCTGTCATCATTTCGCAATGCATCGTTCATGGGCTGTTCGCAAGTTGGATCACTCATAACCAAACGACCGTAAGGTTTTAATACACGGTACATTTCAGATATAGCCTTTTTTAAATCTTCTGCCTTAAAAATGTTAAACAAACAATTTTGTGCGGCTACATCAATACTCTCATCTTCTATTGGCAAGTTTAAAGCATCCCCTTTTACGAGATTTACAAATTCACTATTGAACCAATCGTTTTCAATTTCGGCAATCTTAAAATTTTGTCTTGAAGCTTCCAACATTTCATCAACCACATCTACGCCGGTAACACCACCATTTTGTCGGGAAAAGTATGAGAATTGCAAAAGCTCCATACCTCCGCCAACCCCTACATAAAGTACTTTGGGGTTATTTACAAGATCCTGGGCTGAGACCGTACTACCACACCCATAGTTCATCTCTTGCATTATTTTCGGAATAGATAATCCGGGAAACTGCCAAATGGGGTTTGTAGTGCAACACAATCCTACATCAGGGGTTAAAGCTGCTTCCTTGTATAAATCGTTAGTTGCTTCTAAATAACTCATAGTTCTTTTATTAATTCATTGAATAGTTTTATCATTTTCGGTTCGGCCTCACCTGCAATTTTTATAATCTCTTGAATATCAACAGCTTTAAGATTATCTGGATCACATTCATCGGTCAAAACCGATACCGCTACTACGGGTAGTCGTAAATGATTGGCAACAATTACTTCGGGTACGGTGCTCATTCCCACGGCATCTGCACCCATGATCTTCAACATTCGGTATTCTGCCTTTGTTTCAAGCTGCGGACCTATTACGGCAACATATACTCCTTTTTGAAGATTAATATTCTCACGCTTGGCGATTAAACTGATTTTTTTACGCATTTCTAGATCATAAGGCTCGCTCATATCTACAAAGCGGTCGCCAAACTCCGCTACATTGCCAAAAGTCAAAGGTGACCCCCCTTGCAAGTTAATGTGGTCCTCAATCAACATAATATCCCCTTTTTTATAACTCAGGTTAATCGCACCCGCCGCATTGGATACAAATAACCTCTGAATCCCCAGTTTGTGCATGATTCTTATGGGATACGTAACATCGGTATAATCATAACCTTCGTACAAATGAAAACGACCTTGCATGACCACGGTCTTTTTACCAGTGATCGTACCATAAATCAATTTTCCTGAATGGAATTCGACCGTTGCCAAAGGAAAAAATGGAATTTGATTGTAATGCGCTATTATTGGGTCTTCGATAAAATTAACCAATTGGCCTAAACCAGTTCCCAATACAATGCCTATTTCTGGAGCATTAAATCCTTTGCTTATCAGGTAATCGGTAGATTTCTGTAATTGTTGCTCAGTTAGTATCATATATTCTTTAAAAATGGTTGAAAGGCTTTAATATGTTTTATATCCTCATAAAGATCAATATCATTTTTGCTATTCAAAAGAGATACCTTATGATTTTTTAGGTCTTTCATTGTACTTTGAAAAACCTTCTCAGTGCCCCAGTCCTTGTTTTTAAATACAGCTGTATTGAATTTGTTCATTCCCAAAAGATAATAGCCGCCATCTTGGGCAGGGCCAATTACATATTCGTTCTGCTCTAGG
>JABDKZ010000393.1 GCA_013001935.1 Maribacter sp. | reverse complement strand
ACCCTTGGGGATTTTCTATTGAGTTCTATGACCCGATCAAAAGCATAACCTGCACTATCCTTATGCTGCAACTGATTGTACAATTGTCCTATTATGTAATAGTAACGTCCTTTTTCAGGATTCTTTTTAGTGTAGTAAGAAGCAACCTTAAGATGTTGAATGGCGGTATCGATTATTTTTAGATTTACATAGGCCTGTGCCAACATGGCCCTTGCATCTGCATATTCCTGATCCTTTAAATCCTCCAACTTCATTAAGCGTTTTAAGTTCTTGATGGCCAATTCTTCATTTTCTAGCCTTATATTCACTTTCTCTCTCCAGATATTGGCTTCATTCAGCTTATCACTTTCACTATACTTGTTCAATACATAATTGAATGCCTCTAAAGCTGGAATATACCGTTGGTCAAAATACCGAGCCTTTCCGAGTAGTAAAAAAGCCTCATCGGTCTGTGGATTACGCTCTTCCTCTTTGATATCCATACTGTGTTTTTGTATGGCCTTGGTGGCTTTCTCCTCAGCAATAATAAAATTAGGGTTATTGTCTTCAGAATCGAGTTTAACGTCCTCAGTGACCTCTAACCGCTCAATGGGTAGAATATCCCAATAATCGTCCTGGTAATTTGCATTGAGTTCTTCCCTGCCCTGTTCAAAGGCTATACCCCCATTGTACAGGGTATTGTACTTGGTGTTCATTGCATGCCAGTTTCTATTGAGAAACGCATCCTTTTTTGTAGAGCAAGCGCTTAAAACAAGACCTGCTGAAACAGCGGTTATAATGATTTTAAATTGAAGCTTCAAAATTCTTGGTATTCATACACATTGTTAACTGAAAAACAGCGGGAATATTATGCAGTTCATCGACAAAATGCAGTTTTTGCCCCAATACCCCAGTTACAAAAGAAAGGTATAGGTACAATGAAGCCCTAAAATGGACTTGTCATTGTCTTGAAGCTTATTCTTCCTCCGCACTTAAAGGACTCCCAGCAAAGAAGTTTTCGAGCTCTTTCAAGGTCTCGGCAGAAGTTTGAATGTCCTTTACGATTTCGCCCCTGTTCAAAACCACAATACGTTCGCATACTTCAGTAACGTGCATTAGATCGTGGCTTGATACCAAAACCGTTACCCCTTGTTTGGCAGCCAAATTTTTTATAATCGCCTTTAGCCGTATTTGAGTGGTAGGGTCCAAATTCGCAAAAGGCTCATCTAAAATAATGACTTCAGGATTGCCGATAAAGGAAGCCACAATACCTGCCTTCTTTTGATTTCCTTTTGAAAGGTCCCTCAAGAATTTCTTTTGATTCAGAATCTCACCATGGAAAAGCTCCTCAAAATTTGCAAGTAAGGCGTCTACATCGGCCTTGTTCTGCCCACGTAACTCTCCAATAAAATAAAAATATTCTTCTGGGGTTAAATACCCAATCAAAAACGATTCATCAATAAAAGAGGAGGTAAATGGTTTCCAAGCTTCACTGATATTCACTTGTACGTTATTGTTATTGATTTGCCCTGTTGTGGGTTGAATCAAATCTAACATTAAACTAAAAAAAGTGGTTTTGCCAGCGCCGTTGTTTCCTACCAAACCAAAACTTTGGCCTTTGGGGATGTCAAGATGCTCAATATTCAAAACCAATTGGCTACCGTATTTTTTAGTCAAATTTTGTGTTGTAATCATAATTCAAATTCTAATTTCCAATGCGAGCTGTAGTCCGAAAGTTTTCAAAAAACACTTTGTCTTACAAACCATTTCGACTTCCGTGCCCGAGGCAGGCGGGCGCTCAATGTGACGATATATTTTAACTGTTCTGTTCTTTAAAACCGGCTATCATACCATATTTCTTTTTTCTGTATGCCTCCGTGACTTTATCTAATAGCGGTTTTCTAAAAGCGAAACCTATAATACCCATAATAGCAAGGACCGATATCGCTACTTCAAAAGAAACAAGCATCTTTAACCCAAAATAAAAAAGGCAGGGTATAACCATTATTGGTAACATTACCAAAAATTGGGTTGCACTTATGCCTTGGGTATTGCCAATGGCACTTTTTGTAAGGTCTATTCGTTTTTTGTTGAAGGATCCAAAATACAAGATCACCGGGACGTTTACACCCAAATTATAGAGGGCGCTACTGAAATTAATTGCCAGCGCCTCCCATCCAAAATACACGTAGGGTATTGAAAGTAAAAACATAACCACGACACTCACATAGATAAGTCCTGCCTTAGATTCCAAATATTTCCTCAGCGGAATGTTTTGGGACATCATCATACCATAATACTCACTGTCCCATGCCGGTATAAATTGGCCAAAATTAGACAAGAAAATACCAGTCATAAAAATTCCTACGAATAGGTAAATGGTACTTGTTTCCCCGTAGGCATCCATTCCATAGAAAATCAATCCGTAAAGAATCATGGCCAGGGAGATGAACACCTGCATTTTTGTGCGCTTGTTTCTCCAGATCAATTTTAGATCCAATTGAAGGAAGGGGGCAATATCCCCAAAGCGCTTGGTCCATGATAAATCGGAAGTCACTGCTTTCTTAGTCTTCTTTTTCAGGGAAGCATCCAGGTATAGCTTTTTTCGTAAGAAATTATAATTTACAAAATAAGTACCTAACGCCAACCCTAAGGGTATTAGCGCCAAAATGGGGTTTTCGTAGAGGGTATAGAACACCTTTCCTGCAAACTCCTTTACGGGGAGTACCCCAAAATTTTCCAATGCATAGAGTACTAAAATTACGGTGCCTAAGACGATTAATACCTTGTCACTTTTATTGATGATGAAGTTGGTGTAGTTGATTGTAAGCACAATACAGCAAATGGCAAATAACCAAACCAAAACATTTAACGGTGGATAACCCTGTGCCAATAATACGATTGAAAAAGGTACTGCCATGAACAATGCCATGAAGTTATAGCCCGAAAATCCTGATTTGGCTAGGATATAATGTGTAATACTGCTTTTCTTGATAGGGTTTATCAGCATGGGCCTAACATCCATCACCGGTAATTTTTGCATAAAATAGCGCACGAAAAGCTCAATCAAGACCCAGTATAGCATGTAACCGCTTAAGGTAAGCATGGGGTCAACATCGGGGTATAATTTTTTAAGAATAAAAAAGAGGGCCGCTCCCAGTCCTGCAAAAGAGACCATCATATATACGGCAAAAAAGCCCATAATTATCTTGAGAGCGATACTTTTTCCTAGGTTGGAAGATCTAAAAAACGATTTCCATTGAAGGCTTACAAAGTGTTTGAACATAAAGGTTGGTAATTTGTTCTGTGGAGTTAGTGTTTATAAAAATGATTTTGTTACAAAATTCAACTCATTTTGTATTCAGGATAAGTCTTGGCCAAGAGTTCTTCGGCTTTTTGAGGGATTACATTGACCATAACGTGAAATAATATACCTATGAGAACCACCACAAAAGAAATAATAAACATACCAAGGGAACTTGCCAAAGGCCATTTTATGAGATTAGGGAAAAGCAAAATCTGTAGTACAAAATTTAAATACATAAAAATATTGCCATTAGCCGCAATCATATCTTCCAATAACCATTTCCTGGTTTTAGAACTTTGTCTTCTTTTGTTTCGAAAAATATTCATAAGAAATAAAACTAAAACAAGCATTATTGCCAGTCCAGGAATATATTTACTTGTTTCAACCGGTAGTGCTTTCAATAAAAGAAAGAGCAATGTCGATGTAGCAAATAGGATGAGCACCTTAGGGGGTTTAAAATATTCCCTGTAAAACCGAAAGAAAATCTTCCAATACCGTTTTTCCATGGTTTTGGTCTTTTCTTTGATAATATCGTGAAAACCAAAAACCCCGAATTTTTTAAATTCTAAATCTAGGGCCTCCTTGAACGATAATTTGGGCTGTGCCGCCATTTGCTCTTCTATGCCGTTGGCCAAATGATCCACCAGCTCCAATTGCACATCGTAATGTTCCACAAAATGTTTGCGGGTAAATTGAAAGAGCTCTTGTATTTGGTCGCTGGTTAGTTTCAATTTAATACCAGTTTTTTCGAATCGATGTGTGATTTATATAAATCCCAAAAAGTATATGCAAAAGACAATAAGAAAGAATGTAGGAACAATGTCAAATTATACACCTCTTCCTTACCTAATATCATGGATGAATCAAGTAATAACGGATTAAAAGCTAGGTACATAAAGGCAAAACCGATGGCGTATATTTTATACAAATAACTATAAGTGCTTTGATATTTGGAGGCTTTGATTCTCCAGAAGAACAAAAAAGTTAAAAAGAGAATGGCAATATAAACTACACCCACAAAACCATTCAATATGCTCAAATAATCAATTCCAATTAGACTTATATACATCATGTGAATGATTAGAGAGATAATCACTGTGGCCATAAAACTTTTTAAGTAGAATTTCTTTGTTTCTTTTACAGCTTTTGTAATCATTAACTTAGGTCCTGTCCAGGTCCACCCTGTCCAAAAACTAGAGTATTCTCCTAGTTCCGGATTCCATTTTTTAATTTCTTGGTTAAAGGCTTCTTTAAAAGTTAAACCCTCCTTTTTAATTGATTTTTCAATCCCGTTTGCCATATGGTCCAAGACTTCATTTCGAAGGTCCAATTGGTTCAACTCCTTAAAATCAAGGTAGGTTTTTATTTGTTGTATTTGCTCTGTGGTTAGGTTCATAATAATTTCCTAATTAATACTCCAATCCGGGTTTACCAAATGTTGCATACTGCGAATAAAGTCCTCCAATTCGGCCAAGCGGTTTACGGTTTCCTTTTCACCTTGCTCGGTGAGTTTATAATATTTACGAAGCCGGTTATCCACTCTGGCTACCTCAACATCCAATAGCCCTTCCGCTTCCAATTTGTGCAAGGCTGGGTATAGTGCCCCTTCAGTAATATTCAATTCCCCTTTAGTAAGTTCTTTTACCTTTTGGGTAATCTCATAACCATACATCTTACCCTTTTCCTCTAACAACTTGAGGATAATTGTATTTAAACTGCCCTTATATAATTTAGAATTTGCCATTTCCCTTTTATACCGTTACCCAAATATATACATAATTTTCTTATGCATAAGTATTTTAGGTATGTTTTTTTGCGGTTTCCGTTTTATATCGAAACACCAATGCTTAGTTTTGCATTTCAATTTCATGAAATAAGAAAACATGGCCGACTTTTATACCCTAACGGTAAAAAATATTAAACCCCTTACACCAACTTCTGTCGCAATTACCTTTACTATTCCTAAAGAATTAAAACAGGTATTTGCCTTTCTCCCAGGACAGTATATTACCTTAAAGAAAGAAATTAAGGGGAAAGAGCTGCGCAGGGCCTACTCCATAAGTTCATCCCCTCAACGGGATTATATGACCATTGGTGTGAAAAGGGTAGATAAAGGCGGATTTTCGGAATATGCCAATAAAGAATTGAAGGTTGGCGATGAACTTGATGTAATGCCTCCTGAAGGCCGGTTTATTTTTAAACGAAGTGATGGCCCCAAAAATATCGCAGCTTTTGCCGCTGGTAGTGGAATTACCCCTATAATGAGTATAATAAAAGCGGTTTTGGGCAGCCATCCCAATAACAAGTTTGTTTTGGTTAATGGGAATAAATCAAATAAGGAAACCATGTTTTATAAGGACTTGGTTAAACTGCAATTAGAATATGCCAATCGGTTTTTTATTTATTTTACCAATAGCAAGACCCCTGAAGAAGGTTCGCTTTTTGGGCGAATTGATACTTCGACCGTGAATTATGCCTTAAAAAACAAACATAAGGACACCCATTTCGATTCCTTTTACCTATGTGGCCCAGAGGACATGATCCACTTGGTAAGTAATGCGCTTCAAGAAAATGGCATTGAGAAAGAGAAAATCTATTTTGAGTTGTTCACAGCTTCAGAAACAATTGCTGAAACCGCACCGGCTACATTGGATGGTAAAACCCAGGTAACGATTAAATTGGATGATGAGGAGTTCTCTTTGACTATGGGCAAGAACGATATTGTCCTAGATACTGTTCTAAAGGAAAATATTGACGCCCCTTATTCTTGTCAGGGTGGAGTTTGTAGTAGTTGTATTGCAAGAATAACAGAAGGTAAAGCTGAAATGGTGAAGAACCAGATACTTACCGATGGCGAAATAGAAGAAGGATTGATCTTGACCTGTCAGGCCAAGCCCATGACCCCAACATTAACCGTGGATTATGATGATGTTTAGCCTAATGTAGCCTGATAACTCCGCTTTGCTTTCTTCGTTTTACAAACTACTTGGTCTGTAGCTTCCTGATTTGATATCCCGATGGAAAGAATTTTGTATTTCGTCGATAAAACCTAATAAATAGTCGCTTTAGGGGGATAGTCTTATAATATTTTTGCAGCGGAGAACAAACTAGTGGGTCGGTTATAAGTAATTTTGCTTTCTCTTAAAATAATAGCTTATTGTTAAGAATATTACCGAATATCGACCTATACTAAATAGGTAATATTGTAAATTTACCGGGATACTTTTTATTATGCGGACTAAAAACGAACATAAAACAGCCATTTTGGTTTTTGCGCTTTCTTCAAAGGAAGAGTTGAAGTGCAAAAAAATCAACAAGGCAAAAGTTTTGTTCCAAGCACTCTCAGATCATGCATTAAAAACGGTTCAAAAAACAGGAATGCCCTATTTTCATATAACTGAAAAAGAGCAAAGAGGAAATTGTTTTGGGGAGCGTTTTGCCAATGCCATTCAGTTTGTTTATGATAGGGGATTTGACCAGGTTATTACTATCGGCAATGATTCTCCACAGCTGAAAGCCGCTCAAATTCTTAAAAGTGCCTCTGAATTATCCCCTGGAAAAGCGGTTTTAGGACCTTCAAATGATGGTGGCTTTTATTTAATGGGATTGCATAAAACCGACTTTAATAGCGCCTCATTTAGGAATTTGCCTTGGCAATCTTCACAGTTGTGGAATCAATTTAACGCAGACTTGGAATCCTTTAACGTTGAAATTGTTGAACTGCGCAAATTTCTTGATATAGACAGCGAAAATGATTTGAAAATCATTCTCAAATTCACCAAAGGGCTAACGAATCATATTTTTAAGGTAATTATATCAATACTATTGCCTAATAGCATTCCCGTTAGGATTGTTGCTTCCATTATGGGTCTGTTTCAATTATACATCCATCAAAATAGAGGCTCTCCCATTTTTCTTTCGATGTCTTCTTTTTAGATATTCCTAACGAATGTCATCATAACAATCATTTCATTTAAACAAACAGTGTTTTCACCGTTCACTTTACCATGAATGGGGATTTCACCCATTTAATTATAATTCAACTAAAGTTAAACTATGGCAAATTCATATTACGACGCAGCGGATCTTCGAAAATTTGGTAAAATCACCGATTGGAGTGAGGAACTAGGTACAAAATTCTTTGATTATTACGGTAAGGTTTTCGAAGAGGGAGCCTTATCCGCTAGGGAAAAATCGTTGATAGCCTTAGCGGTTTCCCATGTGGTAAAATGCCCCTATTGCATTGATGCATATACAAAAGACGGATTGCAAAAAGGCATTACGAAAGAAGAAATGATGGAAGCCGTTCATACAGGAGCCGCCATTGAAAGTGGTGCCACACTGGTACACGGGGTTCAGATGATGAACAAGTACAATAAACTGAGTATGTAGAAATGTTTTTGGATTGGTTTGTTAGTTTTCCCAGCAAACAACTACAAAGCATTAATTATAA
>JABDKZ010000363.1 GCA_013001935.1 Maribacter sp. | reverse complement strand
TGGAAACGCTGCTCACTTATAATGGAATGCGGCACTTGGATTTCAGGAGCGCGAATTGCCAATATTTTTGCCAAAACTGCCTAATGCTCCCCTACCATCAGCTATCGTGCATTTGCTGGATCCACTGCCGGAAAGCTGGTAAACCTTGCTTGTATTTGCTCTCCTGAAAAATAGTAAATTTGAAAATATCCTTACACTTATGTAGCCGAAACAGAAGTATGCCATGACAGCCTTTATCCAAGATTAGAAGAACACTTGAAAGAACCCAACAAAATGATGGGTAAGGAACTAGAATTACAGAGTAATTAAATGTTGAATTATTTAAATATAATCGAAAGAACAAGAAGATGTTTAAGCCAGTAATACGGGTGACACAAACTTTTTGTGCAATTGAGAGATCAAAAATCCGCCATGAGCGACTCTATATTTAGAAAAGATGGTACTGCCCAAGGGGTTGCGAAACAACGATTGATTGAAACACTAGCTGCACCTGATAAACGTATTATATATGATCCCTATGCCGACAAGTTTGTACTTGGTGCAAGTATAATCAAACTTATGGGCCACCGCCTGAGCGTGTGGTTAACACAAAAGTTCGCACCCGGTTTTCATGAACATTTAATTTCACGTACTCGATTCATTGATGAACTTGTCCAAAAAAGTACAGCGAATGAAGCAGAACAATATGTCATTCTAGGCGCCGGATATGACTTACGAGCTCATAGGCTTGGTCTTCCTCCAGCATTGAAAATATTTGAAGTTGATCAACCTGAAGTTCAGCTTAGAAAACGTTCTAAGCTTCCTAGAAACCTACCTAATTCAGAAAACGTAACCTATGTAAGTGTCAACTTCAATCACCAGACGCTCAAAAATCAGCTTTTGAATGGAGGGTTTGATCCAAATAAACCTACCATCTTCACACTTGAAGGTGTCTCACAATACATAACGAAAGATGCCATTAATTTCACAATAGCGGAGCTGACTGATCTAACCCAAACATCAAGCGCTACTTTTTTTATTTCCTACGTAGATAATCTAATAAATGAAAATCCTAAATCTTGTTTTGGTGAAGGTTACCCGAATGCAGCAAAGAAAGTAGAAACAATAAAAAAATTAGCTGCTAAGGTTGGAGAACCCTGGATATCATTCTACTCAGCCGATGAAATTGAACGTATGCTTTCGAAATACGGATTTTCAGTAATAGAAAATAAAACCTTAGCTGATCTCAATGCTGTTTACTTTAGTCCTGTCGGCAGAACGCTTGCTGAAGATCAAATTTTCAAACTCGAACATTTTGTGGTAGCTAAAAAGTAAAAGGCTAAGAGTAATACTTGAAAAGAATAAAATGCAATCCAACCAAAACCTTTGATCACAATTACATAAAGTATAGAATATGATAAACACCAAAACCATATTCAGGTTTCTGCCAACTTTTGGGATATTGATTTTTCTGGGGCTTTATATCTATACCACAACATTATATCCAGGAGGATCACAAGCAGATTTAAACTCGGTAGGATACGATTGGCGCAATAATTTTTGGTGCAACTTAATGAGTGAAAAAAGCATGAATGGACTTGCAAATCCCGCAAGACCTGTTGCCCTTCTCGGAATGGTTATTCTTTGCTCCAGCATGACGCTTTTTTTCTTTCAATTTGCAAATTATTTTGTCAACAATAGAACTTGGCAATTGACCATAAAAATTGCAGGAACTATAGCCATGGTATCAGCTGTCTTTATTTTCACCAGTTTTCATGACGTAATGACCACAATATTGAGTATTTGCGGTGTTATAGGTATCATTGGCATAATTAGAGCGCTTCATAAAAACAATATGACATTTTTCAAGGTAAGTGGCGTAATATGCATGACACTTATAGGCATTATCAACTTGTTCTACTACGATGAAAACTTAATAATGTACTTACCTCCAATACAGATTGCATCTTTTATCTTGATACTTGCCTGGACTATCGGACTTAATTTTAAAATGAAAAATGGAAAAATGTTAGGCCGGTAATATATGAGGATTGCATTACGCACAACATAGATGTAAAAAATGACTTTTCACAATTGTATTTATTAGAAAAAGGAAAAGTATAAAGAGGAGATTCGCACCCATGGATTTGTGCAGTATTCATTGAAGAAAAAAGGAAAAGTATCTAGCACCTTTTTTTACTGAATAGAACTAAATCCGCCGCCAAACTGGGTTGGTGCCTTTGAAGCTCATAATCTAGTATCACTTGCAATTTAAAAATAATCAGGTTGGTTATAAATTACACATTAAAATATTTAGCTTAGAAAAAAGAGAATGACCCTTTTGGATTAGCACGATACCATTTTTTTCTAACTTTAATAAATAATCGAGTAAAATGAAAGTTACTGCCGAAAAAAATGAAAAGATTGGAAACTTGGTTTTCGCATCTATTTATCCACTTTACTGGAATAGATTAAAGAAACATGGAAGAACAAAAGAAGAGTTTCACCAGGTCATAGAATGGTTGACCGGCTATGATGAAAACAAATTACAGGAACTAATCGATGAGAAAGTAACATTTCGAACATTTTTTGAAAACGCAACCATGCATCCCAATGCACACATGATTAAAGGAGTCGTTTGTGGTTATCGCATTGAAGATATAGAGGATGAATTTGAATTGTATAGACAATGTAGGCAAATGGAAAAGCTGATTGATGAATTGGCTAAAGGTCGAAAAATGGAGAAAATTTTACGCGAAGAAAAAAAGTAAAAACTGGTGCTCACAATACCTAAACTGTATTGAAAAGTAGTTTAACGAAAACGTTGTCGACAATTAGCAAATTATCAAAATGAAAAACTTAAGAAGTTATTATCTTTTAATTACGGTACCTCTTGGAATTTTAATTTGTTTAAACAAATCTGAACTAATCACAAGTTCAATGTTTGCAGGCTTGCTCTTTTTTTATTTGTTTGTTTATAGAACCTTCACGGATGGGATAAAACTTGCTAATCAAAACATAATACAGAAGTCTGAAATATGGAAATTGATTATACCTGGCTTTAGAATGGCTCATCTAAAAGAATTGTATCTTAAATGACAACTAGACATAGCAAAAGTCAATTGCCGACAACAACGCAAAATACATCATATCACCTCATATACGTCCTGAAAGTTTCCTTGCTGAAGAGATAATCGTATATTTTGAACGCATTCGCCATCCGGTAGAATTCGGTCACTGCCTTTATATGAGGGGCGTTCTGAACAACCACGATAAAAGTTGAGAACCTATATTAATGGCCACCGACGGCTTAATCATTAATTTTAACATGAAGGTTTATTCAATCGTCATTTTTCTCTTTCTAGTTGAACTAACCGCTTTTGCCCAGCAGACGGATTTGATACAGCCTGATTCTGTCAAAAAAGCGTTAGAAGCTTTGGCCGTAGAGGGCTCGATTGAAGTGGATGGCAAATTGAGTGAATCGGCTTGGCAAAAGGTGAAGCCTTCCCCTCGCTTTACTCAAGTAGATCCGTATCAGGGGGCAGATCCTAATTTTAACACAAAAATTAAAGTATTATACAATCAAAAGTACCTCTATATTGGCGTCATCTGTTTGGATAGTTTAGGGAAATCTGCAATTCGGGCGACGGATTTCAAACGTGATTTCAATTTTCAAACCCATGACCTGGTAACATTGTGTTTTGATGGTTTTAATGATGAACGTAATGCCATGTCGATTGCGGTCAATCCATACGGCGTACAGCGGGATTACTTGTCTTTCGATGCCCTGTACTATGATATTGAATGGGATGGCCTGTGGCGCACACGTACCTCGCGGACGGATACGGGGTGGATAGCAGAAATAGCTATTCCGTGGAAAACGCTACGCTATCCCAAAACGATCCAAGCGACCCAAGATTGGGGGTTTCAGCTCTACCGCAACCGACGGTTGACCAACGAAATTACCGCCTTCTCAGAATTTCCGCGTGCATTTGGAGCAGCCCGGATGGATTATGCAGGCAAATTGAAAAATTTACAGCCTCCACCCCCAAGTCTGAATATTCAAATCAAACCTTATATTCTTAGGGCTTACAATCGATATCAAGGGCCAAATCCAGATAGGCCTTCGGAAAATACAGATTTAAAAGTGGGTGGGGAGCTAAAATGGGCCATTAGCCCCAAAGACGTATTGGATGTTACCCTTAATACTGATTTTGCACAAGCGGATGTAGATCGCCAGGTGAACAACACCTCTCGGTTTTCCGTCTTTTTTCCGGAACGGCGACAGTTCTTTTTGGAAAATGCGTCTTTGTTTGGAATCAATGTCGGACCAAGTAGTGGCGGTTCTGGTGAGGTGCTTCGAATTCAGCCCTTTTTTAGTCGACGCATTGGATTGAATAGTGATGGCAGTCCGATTCCCCTTGACTTCGGCGGGCGTTTTGTCCATCGTTCTGCAACTCAAAATTATGGAGGCATGATGATTCGCCAGCGAGCGCGTGATGCAAGTCCCGCAACGCATTATTTCGTGGGGCGATTTTCCCAAAATTTAGGTAAACAAAGCCGGATTGGTGGCTTAAGCACGGTCAAGCACAACAAAACGAATACTAATATTTCCGGAACAATTGACGCTTTTGTCCGCATAAACAAAGCCCATTCTATAAATACCTTAATAAGCTATGCCGGAACAAATAGAGGTGGCAAACAAGGCTTTGCCGGGATTGCTCAGTATGAGTATTCAACCAATAAATGGCAGGCCTGGTGGACTCAATCAGTGATCAGCCAGAATTATAACCCAGAAGTGGGTTTTATTTCACGTAGCAATGTCATCAGTACAACTCCTGGCATTATCCGATTTTTCCGAGGGGAAAAACTACCGTTCAAAAAATGGTTACGAGCATTTGAACCAAGTGTGAGTGCTCAATTTTATCATCAGGCTTCAACTGGGCAATTGGTAGAGCGACAGTATCGCTTTTGGCCTATATATCTCAATTTTCAAGGAGGTGGTTATTTAGGCTATGGCCTTAATGCCCAATTCCAGTTATTGACAAATCCCTTTAAACCTTTGGGTATCACTATACCAAAAGGTGATTACAATTATATTCAGCAGAGTCTTTTGTTTAGTACAGATGGCTCTAAAAAACTCAGTACAAATGGAAATTTACACTGGGGTACCTATTTCAATGGTAAATTAAGCACCCTTAATCTTAATCTTCAATTTTCTCCCATTCCACATATTAGTCTGGGTGCACGGTTCAACCGAAATCACTTCCAGGAAGTGGGCCAAGACCAAATTAACAGAACGGTTGACCTCTATGGCTTGGAGGGGCGATTTGCCATTAATCCCCGTTTACAACTATCGGCCTTCTTTCAGCATAATTCCAGCAGTGATTTATACAATGTCAATGTCCGATTTTCCTGGGAATACCAACCCTTGTCTTTCATCTACATTGTATACAATCGACAAGACTTTGAATTAGACGCGTTGAACAGACAGCTGGAGAATCAAGTCATTGGAAAGATTAGCTTTTTGAGACAATTTTAAGATATGGAAAGAAGGCAGGTCAGAACAAGAAATGACGATAATTTACAGTAAAAACAGGTAAGGCCGCATGCACTAAACCGTTACGTGCATGATAATTCTGGCCAGGTACACACTTGACGCTTTCCATTCCTACCCTTTCGCCTAATGCATTTTCGTTTTCAGTCGCTTCTATTTTCTTCCAGATAATCGAAACCGAAATAAAAAACTGCATACAATAAAACCTAAAATGTCCATCTGCCCTTTACCGGCACTCGGCAGTTAGCAAAAACGTTATACTTCATTAAGTCCAACT
>JABDKZ010000354.1 GCA_013001935.1 Maribacter sp. | reverse complement strand
CTGGTAGCTCAGTTGGTAGAGCATCTCCCTTTTAAGGAGAGGGTCCTGGGTTCGAGCCCCAGCCAGGTCACGATCAAACGGAAAATCCCTGTCAGTATTGACAGGGATTTTTGTTTTTGAAGAAAAGCCGAGCTTGCTCCAGGTTTTGGACAGAAACAAAAATCTGGCATCCGTCAGGATGTAGAGGATTTTCCGTTTGCATGATGGGAGCGCTGGGTCAGGCGAGCGGAGCGAGCCAACCCTAGCCTAAAGAATAAGTTCTAAGCACCAAATTCCAATAATTACTTCAAATAAACAGGTTTTGCTTTTTGACCTTGAGACCGCTGGGTACTGATCAAAGCATCAGTATCCAACGAGTGAAGCGAAGTTAATCCCAGCCCAAGGAAGAAGTGCTAAGCACCAAATTTCAATACTAACTTTAAATAAACAGGTTTTGTGTTTTTATGAAATTCATTCTAAATGCTATAGCATGGTTTTAAAAGTACATAAATCATAAACATTATTTACTGCCTTTAAAGAATCATGAATATAGGTTTCAGTTATGCTATACTCTTTCCAAAACGTACTTTTTGTAAAGAGTTTGTTCTGCGGCCGGATTACTAGTATCTTCCTAAAATTTCAAAAAAAGGATTTTAAACTATTCTAACGATTTGTGATTATAAGAAGTTACCTAAAATGTTTTTGGTCGAATTTTATGCGGATCAAACGTATTTATGATTGGATTTTCTTAGATTTCAAGAAATTTCCTACTTATGATCAATTACCTATACTTGTTTTGCTTCTTTGCAATATGCTTTGTTTTCACTTGCGTGATGATTGTTCTGTTCCCTGAAGATTCAGGTGATCCCGATAAAAATACATGATAAAAAAGCTCAAATAAACGATGAATAAACTAAAATAGAAGGAAGAAAACATGAATTCAATTATTACATTCTGTTCTCGATATATTTTGCTTTATGCTACTCTAGGCCCATTGTTATTTATGTCCTGTGGGCAAAAAGCCACTGAAACCGTAGAAATAAGGGGCGTTTATGGTAATCCCAAACCTTTCTGGGATAAAGGATTCAATCTTAATAAGCTCGGGGTCAATGCTATTTTTGTCCATAGCGGATCAATCAACCATGACTTAATGAAGAGAGCCAGATCTGAAGGTGTAAAGGTATATGCTGAATTTGCCACCTTGAATGGTAAAAATTATGTGGAAGCGCACCCTGAAGCCTGGGCAATCAATGAAAAGGGTGAAAAAGTTGGAGCCGCGTCCTGGTTTATGGGCGTTTGTCCTACCGAACCCACTTTCCGTCAGTATCGTTTCGGCCAGTTGCGGGATCTTCTTTTGGAATATGACCTGGATGGTGTTTGGATAGATTACGTGCATTGGCATGCCCAATTTGAAGAACCTGAACCCATCTTGCCCGAAACCTGTTTTTGTAATCATTGCCTTGATGGTTTTTCAAAGGATTCCGGAATCGAAATCCCGGACGGAACCACTTCGGATAAGGCTTTATGGATACTCAATAACCATGATGAACCATGGCGTGATTGGCGATGTAAAGTGATTTATGATTGGACTTATGAAATAAAAAACATTATCAAGGAGGTCAATCCAAAGACACTCCTGGGACTTTATCACTGTCCGTGGGATGATCAGGAATTCAATGGTGCAAGACGTCGTATATTGGGACTTGACTATACTCTTTTAAAAGAAACAATCGATGTATTTTCCCCTATGGTATATCATAGAAGAATGGGAAGAAAGCCCGAATGGGTACAGGAGAATATTCAATGGTTTGGCAATCGATTGAATATCAAAAAGGGTTTTTATCCAAAAATATGGCCCATCGTTCAAGCATATAACAACCCAGGGGTCATTTCCAACGAGGAATTTGAAATTGTTCTGAAAGGTGGATTGGCAGGTGAATCGAGCGGAGTGATGATGTTCACAACTTCCGCCGTAGCCGAGGATAAAGACAAAACAGAAGTTATGAGGAAAGTGTACACTAGCCTAATGGAAAGATAAGATGACTAGATTATACAGCACTTTATCTAAACGAAACATTAATTTACAGCATCATTTACTTGGTAAGATGATAGTGTATCTGTCCAGAAAGTTCAAATAAACGATTGCAAAATAAAAAAACTACCGCTGCAAAGCATTAATCCAATACGCTAAACCCAATAAAACCATTCCTTAACTTTTCTTACTTGGCCGAAGGGTTGGCCTTTAAATCATTATACTTTTCCGAAAATGGAAACCGTTTTCAATTTCTTTAGTACTATACCTTTTTCTTGGCATATTTAAATATGTACTTACTTAAACTGTTTAGGAAATTGTTATCGAAAAAACAGATTTTGCCAGTACTTTTTTTAGTTGGTTTTTACACAATATCCGCACAAGACTATTTTGTTGTACGTGCGGTTGATTTGGAGTCCAAGCTAGTTTGAGATTTCCGGAGAAATATAAAACGGCAAGCAATAGTTTGCGTGGTTTTGCTTTTTACCTTGGTACGGTTGGGTACTGATCAAAGCATCAGCATCCAACAAGCGAAATGAAGTTAATCCCAGTCAGGTTACTTTGTAACAAATCCAGTCTATGTATTTAGGTTGGTTTTCTTTTCAAACTATAAAAATTAACGGACTCAGGGCATACTTGATGAGCAACTTAAATATCACCTATTAAAAACCGCACCTTTCAGTGCGGGTTTTATTATGATCTAAAGTTCTTAGATTCATTATGGTCATATCTTTTAAGCATTGTCATATGTTGTCTTGCACCCCCTAAGGATTCATCGAATCCGAGCAGAAAGCCAAGGAAACGGCTAATCGTTCAAAGGTTTTGGTAAAGTGACCTCCTTCAAATGTTTCATAGGTGTAGGTCACATCTAAAGCGTCAAGCTTCTGAATTAAAAAGGGATATGCTAGTCCCAGGCCTACTTCGTCGTACAGTCCAAGGT
>JABDKZ010000329.1 GCA_013001935.1 Maribacter sp. | reverse complement strand
TTTAAAACTCATTTTAATTACCAATCCTTTTCATTTTTAACCTTGGCGCCTTTCACCTTTTTGGCATCTATTTTCTCTTGCACCTTTTTCTCCTCATTTTGCATGGCCTCAAGCAGATTTTGGATTTGCTGCTTAGACAATTGATTTGGTCTTGGCTGTTGTTTTTGTTCTTCGGGTTTGTCTCCTTGTTCCGGTTGCTTCTTTTCCTCTTCTTTTTTATCCCCGTCCCCTTCTTTATTATCCTCTTTCTTTTGGTCGCCTTTATCCCCTTCGTCACCCTCGTCTTTCTTATCACTCTTATCCTTATCTTCCTTATTGTCTCCTTCGTTCTCTTTATCTTGGTCCTTTTTATCTTTTTGATCTTCGTTGTCTTCGTTTTTGTCTTGTTCTTCTTGCTCTTTTTTAAGAAGCTCTTTGGCAAGTGCTAAATTGTAGCGGGTTTCCTCATCTTTGGGATTATTTCGTAGCGCCTCTTTATAGGCCTCAACCGCTTTGTCATATTGTTTTTGTTTCATGAACACATTGCCCATATTGTGATAGGCTTTATGTTTATCAGGTTTTTCATTGGCCAATTCACCGGCCTGTTTAAAACGTCCAAAGGCCTCACTGTAGGTTTCTTTATTGTAATAAGCATTGCCCAAATTATAGGGTGCGGCATTATTGTCGGTACTTTTTGAAATTGCCTTGCGATAATCTACCTCGGCAGAAACAAAGTCGTTCTCAGACAAGGACTTATTGCCTTCCCATGTAAGATTGGTAGATTCATTAAGCGCTTTTTCTTTCTGCTTAAGCTCTTCCTTGTCTTGTGCAAAAGAGACATAACTTATGAATACCAGTAAAATTAAAAACTTGCTCATTTTATGCTGCTTCTCTATTATTTTCATTGAATAGATTCAATTTTTTAAGCCATTTGGTCTTTTTATTCAATATAAAAATGTCTAAAAATAGAAATAAAAGTCCCGCTCCTAAAAACCATTGGAACTGATCTTTATATTCGGCGAATTGTCTAGCTTCAAATTCGGTCTTATCCATTTGAATTAAAATCTCCTTTATTTGTTCAACGGCTTCGCCGGTATTCGTTCCATCAATATATTCGCCATTGCCTTCACTGGCTATATCTTGCAGTACAACTTCATTGAGTTTGGTTATGACAACCTCGCCCTGCCTATCTTTTTTTAGGCTTTCCAAAACTCCGTTCCTTTTTATCGGTATTGGGGCGCCTTTATTTTTACCAACACCAATGGTAAAAATTTTTATTCCGACTTCTACGGCATCATCTACAGTCTGTAGGGTTGTATCCTCCGAATGATCTTCGCCATCTGAAATAATGAACAATACCCTATTGGTCTGATCCTCATCATTGTAATACGTCGTTGCCAATTCTATGGCTTCGTTTATTGCCGTGCCTTGCGATGTTAACATATCAGTATTCATGTTCTGCAAGAACATTTTAGCAGCCCCATAATCTGTAGTAATGGGCAATTGCGGAAAGGCCTGACCGGCATAGGCAATTATTCCGATACGATCACTTGCAAGCTGATTGATTATCTCTGAAACCAAACGTTTGGCTTTTTCCAGTCTATTTGGCGCTATATCCTCTGCCAGCATACTTTTAGATACATCCACGGCAAAAACAATATCGACTCCTTCACGTTTTACGGTCTCTAATTTTGTGCCAATCTTCGGATTGACCAACCCTAATGTTAAAAATGAAATCCCCAAAATGAAGAATATCAATTTTAAGCTAGATTTAAAACTTGACCTGCTGGGAGTCAAGCGTCTCAACAAAGACGAATCAGCAAATTTTTTCTGTGTTCTTTTCTTCCAGATTTGCAGCAATACGAACAGTATTACAATCACCGGAATGATGAACAGTAGGTAGAAATATATTTTCTCGTCTAATTGAATCATAAGCTAAATAAAACTTCTAAATAAGGTGTTTCGAAATACCCATTCCAGCAGGAGCAATGCTCCGGCCAATAATACCCAGGGACGAAATTTTTCCTCGTATTTATAATATTTAAACTCCTCTATTTCAGTCTTTTCCAATTTATTGATCTCGTCATAAATGGCCTCCAATTTTTCATTATCTGTGGCCCTAAAATATTTACCATCGGTTACATCAGCGATTTCTTGCAGTAACTTTTCATCAATCTCTACTTGGCGCATTCCGTACCTAAAGGAGCCATCCGCATTGTAAGCAATTGGTGATAAGGCATTGCCATTGGTGCCAAGACCAATAGTGTATGATTTTATGCCGTACTCAATGGCCAGATCAGCAGCAGTTTGTGGCTCAATAAAACCCGAATTATTAACGCCATCAGTCAGCAGGATAATGATTTTACTTATGGCCTTACTCTCTTTTAAACGATTTACTGAAGTGGCCAACCCCATCCCAATGGCAGTGCCATCGTTCAATTGCCCATAGGTGATTTCGCGCAGTGATTTCAGGACAATAGCTTTATCGCTTGTGATTGGAGTTTTGGTAAAAGCTTCTCCTGCATAGGCCACGAGCCCAATTCTATCATTGGGTCTTTGACGAATAAAATCGGCTGCAACTTCTTTTAAGGCCGAAAGGCGATTAGGTTTTAAATCCCTTGCCAGCATACTCGATGAAACATCTATAGCCATTACAATATCAATACCTTTCGTTGTTTTTGTTCTTGTAGAAATATCCTCGATCTGCGGACGAGCCATGGCCACAATAATAGCTGCCAAGGCCAAAAGGCGAAAAACATTTAATATAGGCTTCAGTTTCGGCAGTATACTTCCCGTTGAAAAGCCCTTTAAACTAGATATTTTTAAAGAAGCCGATTGTTCATTGCGTTTAAAAAAATACCAAGCAACAGCCAGTGGAAGCAGTAAAAGCAACCAAAAAAATTCTGGATTGGCAAATGATATGTTTTCAAGCATCTATACTTCTGTTTTGACTTCAATCGTTGTTAATACCCTATTAATTATTTCTTTAGCATACTGGTCTCCATCTTCCCATGTCAGTAAGACTTGTTGTTGAAATCCTTTACCACCAAAGCTAAGAATCACATACTTTCCTCTGATCAGTTCTTTGGTTTCAGGTATTTTGAATTTACCGCTCCCATAGGTTTTTAAACCTTTAACACCGGAGGCGGTCACAAATTCTTCCTTTTTTGTAATTATGTTTTTCGCCCCTTTATCCTCAAAATTCTGCAACAATTGTTCTATGGTCTTTTCAAATTCAGGTTCCGCGGCTTGGGTAAAAGTTGTGGAAGTTGTTGCCAGTGTGAGGAAAGCTTTGGCATCCCTGAAAATAAAGGACTGCAACTCTTTTATAGTGGCCTTTGCCTCAGCAGGAATTTTAATTTCTTGACGAACTAATACTTCAGGGGTCTCTAAACTAATAGGGGGAAAGCCATAAGAACTTGCCACCCATTCACTATCCAAAAGTTTTTTGGTTGGGTGACCTGTCAAGGTATCCCAAGCCTTGGTAACCCCATAATAACTAAGGAAAGCTACGGCCGAAATCAGCAAAACTGCCAGGGCTGAAGTTCCTGCAATCATCCATTTTTTGCGCTGTTGTTTTTGGGCCAGTGCCTCTTGGTATTCTTCTTGGGCCATTAATTCTTCCAAGGTGGGCTCAGGAATGGCCTCATGGGTCTTGACCACAATTTGCTCTACCGCTTTTCTGTCTTGATGGGCCACATTGGTGGGTGGCTTCGATTTTGCGAACTTTACTAGATCGGCAGTTTGCAAAATGCTTTTGAATTGTTTTATGGTGTCGTCGTCGAGTTCAAGTTCCCCGGCATCCTTCATCATTTCCAACTTGGTGATCAACTCATCGGTTGTGCTTTCGAGGGCTGAAACATTGACATCTTCCTCAAGATAAGAACGAACGATCTCGGTAAGCTCGGAATAGTATTGTTTGTATTCGTCTTGAATTAGGTATTTTGAATTGTCAAGCTTTTTTAATTCTAACAAGGCACGGTCATAGGGTGGCAATAGTGCCTCTTGCTCTTCCTCTGTGAGCACTTTTTTTCGGAGTAAAAACCAATAAACCAAAGCACCGACAATTACCAAAACCACCAGTATGATTAAAAGGATTTTCCAAATATCGGAATTGCTTTTTTCAACTTCGATCAAGGGTTTAATATCGAACATCTTTTGAGCAAGTGTATCTACTGCTACATTCGCCACATTTATTTGTAAAGAATCGGTAAAGAACCCTTTTCCATTAATATCTATACGCTGTGCAGGTAATTTATAGGATCCTGAATCAAACTGGGTAAGGGCATAGGTCTTCAATAAAGTAACCCGATCCTTTTTCCTTGTAGTATCCGTGGCATAGGCTTCAACTGTTTCCAATGGGGAAAAGGTCTGACCTTCTGGAAATATGACCACATCTGTAGAATCTACCTCTACACTAACTTTGAATTTCAGTTGATCTCCAATTTTAATGAAAGTAGTGTCAACTTCTGATGAGATTTTTGGTGAAGATTGGGCCAACCCATTAATTGTAAAGAATACCAGGCATGTTAAAAGACAGCGCAATAGTATAGCGCCAAAACCTCTAATATGAACGTTATAATTCCTAAACCACATTATCCTCTTCTTTTAAAATACCCTAAAAGTTTTTTAACATAACTTTCATCGACCCTACAACTTAAAACCCCGCATCCAGACTTTGTAAAAGTTTCCTGAAAGTATTTGACTCTTTCAATATGGTGTTGGCCATAGGCCATACGTACCTTTTTTGATTGGGTGTTGATTAATTGCAGGGACCCAGTTTCAGCATCTTGCATTTGCACCATTCCTAAATTAGGAATACTGGCCTCGCGCTCATCATAAACCCGAATACCCGTAACATCATGTTTGTTTCCCGTAATCTTGAGTGTACGTTCATAGTCCTCGGCAATAAAATCAGAAAGCACAAATACAATGGCCTTTTTCTTCATTACATTGGTCAAGTATTTCAGGGCCTCAGCGATATC
>JABDKZ010000316.1 GCA_013001935.1 Maribacter sp. | reverse complement strand
GGGGGCAACAGGGGCAAAAGAGATCTTAATAGGCACAAATACAGTACATGTTATTAAAAAAGCCTGTTGTCCGGTCCTTGCAGTACCGCCTAATTTCAAATTCGAAACCCCAAAAGAGATTTTGTTTCCTACAGATTTGGGTATTGAATACCAAGAAGAACAACTCAGAATGATAACGTTCTTAGCGAAACAACATGTGTCAAGAATAAATGTAATGCATGTTTCTTCCGGTTATGAACTTAATGAGGAGCAATTGAAGAATAAGTCAAAATTAGATGGAATTTTTGGCCGAACCGCCCATTTATTCCATGAAATGGCCAATCAAGAGGTAATTACAGCCATTAATGATTTTCAGATAAAGAATAAAATAAACCTATTGATAATGATTCAGAATCGTCATACGTTTTTTGAACGTCTCTTTTTAGAACCTGTTATCAAAAAATTGGGCTTTCATATAACGATTCCTTTTATGGTAATCCCTCCACATAATAAAAATTAAAAATGCAGAATATCTTAGTGCCAACCGATTTTTCAAATGATGCGTACAATGCCCTTTATAGCGCATCAACCCTATTTAAAAGTAAATCTTGCAATTTTTATTTAATGAATGTGTATAATGAGAGTACGCCCTTGATAAGTAGAAGTATTGACAAAGTAAACGGGGAGGTAAAAGGTTTGTTAGAGCAGCTCAAAGATGAATCCAATGAAGAATTGAATCATACCTTTCATAGAATAAATCTGGATAATAAGTGCCCAAAGCACAACTATAAATTGATATCCAAAAAAATGGACTTGATTGGGGCTATTTCCCAAGCTATTGATGATTATAAAATTGACTTGGTTGTGATGGGTAACAAGGGTAAAACAAGTGCTTTAGGCGTGTTTATGGGAAGTTCTACTACTAAAACCATGGCATCGGTTAAGAAATGCCCAATCCTTGCAATACCCATGAATGCCGAATTTAGGGTTCCTTATGAAATAGCTTTTGCCACTAGCTACAAAAGGCATTATGATGCAGAGGTTCTTGACCCTTTGCGTTACATGGCCAACTGTTGTGGTTCTGCCATTCGGATAGTGCACATAAATGAAGAAGAGCATCTGGATAAAGTACAGGAAAGTAACCTTAAAACGCTCAGGGCCTATTTGGATCCGATTGAAAATTCAGTTCATTGGATGCCCAATTTTACAAGTAAGACCCAAGCCATCCAGGTATTTTTGGAGGAGTTGGGCATTGGCATGCTCGCTATGGTTAACTATGAACATAGCTTTTTCGGAAACTTGCTTCATGAACCAATCATTAAAAAGTTAGCTTTTAATATTGACATCCCAATTTTGGTGATTCCAGGTACCAAATGATTTGGATCATTGTTGAAGCGCTTGAAAATTGCCATTTTTAGTAAAACATTTAAAAAATCTAGTATGAAAAATATAGGTATTTGGCTCGATAAGGAGAAGGCACATTTGGTTACCCTTACCGAAGATTCAGAAAAATTTGAAACCATAGTATCCGAAATAGAGGTGTTTCGCCCTAAAGGTGGATCAGGAACAAAATCGGCAAAATGGGGACCTCAGGATGTAGTTCAGGACAGTAAATATTTAGAACGTGAAAAACATCAGCATAAAGTCTATTTCAAGAAGTTGGCTAATTTCATTATGACGGCCGATGCCATTGCTTTATTTGGACCTGCGGAGACTGCCTCTAAGTTCAAAAAAGAACTGGATGGGAATTACCCGCAACTGGCTGCTAAGATTAAAGCAGTGACCAAGGTAGATAGTATGACCGATAATCAGATTAGGAAATTGATTCGAGAGTTTTTTGGCCAAGGAGCGTATTAAAAGATTTCCTCAGTATTAGCCATTATATTTATATAAAGAATCTCTTATGGAAATAAAAGAGTTTCAAGTAATAAAGTCTTCAGGAGAAAGGGCCAAATTTTCGTTATCAAAACTCAGAAAGTCATTACAAAGAAGTGGGGCCGATGAATCTTTGGTAAATCAAATTGTTGGTCAAGTTCGCGATGAACTTTATCAAGGTATTTCCACTAAAGAAATTTATAATCGAGCTTTCACCTTATTGAAAAAGAAAAAATCGGTCTTTGCTTCAAAATATAAGTTGAAAAAAGCGATTTACGAGCTGGGACCTACCGGGTTTCCGTTTGAAAAGTTCGTTGCCTCAATTTTGGAATACTCGGGATATTTAACCGAAGTTGGTAAAATGATGCAAGGCGCATGCATAAAGCATGAAGTTGATGTTTTTGCAAAAAAGAATGGAATGTTGGCTATAATAGAATGTAAGTTCCATGGGGAGGAAGGGCGTAATTGTAACGTTAAGGTTCCCTTGTATATTCATTCCAGGTATAATGACATCAAAAGTCATTGGGAAAGTCAAAAGAGCAATACCTTTACAATGGATAAAGGATGGGTGGTTACGAATACCCGTTTTACCAAAGATGCCATTGCATTTGGCAAATGTGCAGACTTATATTTGTTGAGCTGGGACGCCCCGAAAAATGATGGTCTAAAAGACAGGATTGATCGATTGGGATTATACCCAATTACAGTATCTACCCTATTGAGCAAGCGCGAAAAGCAATTTTTATTGAGTAGGGATGTTGTCCTGTGTAGGCAATTGTTGAGCGATTCTTTTTTTCTAGACCACTTAGAGGTTTCAGAGCCAAGAAAAGGTAAAATAATGAAAGAACTTCAGCAGTTATGTAATAGTTGAGCACTATGAAAACCGTTCAAATTCAATTTTTGGGAGCATCTGGAACGGTTACAGGTTCCAAATTCTATTTAAAAACACCAGAGCTTAATCTAATGGTTGATTGTGGCATGTTTCAAGGCCTAAAAGAGCTTCGACAGATTAATTGGAAACCCTTGCCTATTGATGTCAGTAAAGTTGATGTGGTGCTTCTTACCCACGGCCATTTGGATCATACTGGCTATTTACCACGCCTAGTGAAAGAGGGGTTTAAGGGAAAAATAATAGGAACTTCACCCACCTTAGGTATTACTGGGATTATTTTAAAGGATAGCGGTAAAATTCATGAAGAAGAGGCTGAAAAGGCGAACAAAGAAGGCTATAGTAAGCATAAACCAGCGCTGCCCTTTTATACGGTAGAAGAAGCCAAAAAGGCCATCGCTTTATTTGAGACTATAGCAAAAGATGAATGGGTTTCAATATCACCCAATATTCGTTATCGATGTAGATTTAACGGTCATATTATCGGTGCGACTTTCATAGAATTAGACATTTTTGAAAAGCGATTTGTTTTCTC
>JABDKZ010000297.1 GCA_013001935.1 Maribacter sp. | reverse complement strand
GGTTTCCATTGGGAAATAGCATCATCGATTAAAGTGGGTGACAGTTCAGCCGTTGCATCCGAAGGTTTAATGAGATTTAAGTCCTGAATACCATTTGCGACCATATCGGAATATTCATTGGCTTTTTTGGGATCGTCTTTGTAAAGCTTATTGATCTTCAGTAATATCTCGCTCCATTGGGCATTGGTATGGTAGGTGCCACCATAAATGGGTTTCCCGTTAGGTAATACGATAACGTTAAGAGGCCAACCTCCATTGCCCGTCATTAATTGTACCGCTGTCATATAAACCTGATCAACATCCGGCCTTTCTTCTCGATCTACTTTGATACTTATGAAATTCGTATTCATGATTTCTGCCACTTTCTCATCCTCAAAAGTCTCTTCCTCCATGACATGGCACCAATGACAGGAAGAATAACCAATACTGATAATAACCAATTTGTCCTCTTTCGTAGCCTCCGCAAAGACTTGATCACTCCACGGTTTCCAATTCACAGGGTTGTGGGCATGTTGTAAAAGATATGGACTGGTTTCTTTTACCAATTCATTGGTAAATGCATGATTTTCAATCTGGGCCGTGTTATTCTTACAAGCCACAAAAAACAAAAAGAAAAAGAGGAAAAAACTATAAGAGCTAGTCTTAAATTTAAATCTATGAATCATAATAGAACAATAATTGGATGCCAATTTACGACACCCTATTGAATGTTTTAGTTAAAATAAGGCCTAAATCTATTAAAGTTTTGTTGGTATTACGATTGATAGTCGGATATATGTGATCAAAAAGCGAAACCATTGACTTTTAAATATCTATATTCATACATGCTAAATTTTGTTACAGGGAGAATAGTTCTTTTTGCACTTCTGATTTTTATGGCAATGGGATGTAGAAAAGAGACAGCTCCAAAATCTGCTCAACCCAATATTGTTTTCATTTTTGCCGATGACATGACCTATTCGGCTGTCGGCGCTTTAGGAAATACAGAAATCCAAACACCAAATTTAGACCGATTAGTACATCAAGGAACTGCATTCACACATGCTTATAATATGGGTGCTTGGAATGGTGCGGTTTGTGTGGCATCGAGGGCTATGATAATCTCTGGTCGAAGTGTGTGGAATGCGAACCAGTTTAGAAACCACTGGATTGATGGAAATGAAATGGACAAGACTTGGGGGAAATTAATGGAGTCAGTAGGATATGAAACCTACATGACCGGTAAATGGCATGTAGATGCCCCGGCAAGCTCGGTTTTTAAGAATGTGACTAATGTCCGTCGTGGAATGCCATGGGATTCTTGGAGTCATGGAGGCAATATTCCTATCATAAATGAAATGATAGAAAATGGAAAATCCCCTAAAGAAATAAGAGCAATAGGATATAATCGCCCTTTAAGTAAAAAAGATACTTCTTGGTCGCCGACCGATAAAAAATTTGGAGGTTTTTGGGTTGGTGGTCAACACTGGAGTGAGGTATTAAAAGATGATGCTATAGGTTTTATAAAAAAAGCAAAGAAGAGTGACAAGCCTTTTTTTATGTATCTGGCCTTTAATGCCCCCCATGACCCGCGACAGGCCCCCCAAGAATATTTGGACATGTATCCGTTAGAGAAGATAAGTGTGCCAAAAAGTTGGCTACCTATGTATCCTTATAAAGATAGCATTGGTAATGGTCCCGAGTTAAGGGATGAGGCCTTAGCTCCATTTCCAAGAACCAAATATGCTACTAAAAAGCATATTCAAGAATACTATGCAATTATCAGTCATTTAGATCATCAAATTGGTACAATCATAGATACATTGAAAGCTAGCGGCAAAATTGAAAATACCTATATTATCTTCACATCTGATCATGGCTTAGCTATTGGCCGCCATGGACTTTTAGGTAAACAATCCCAATTCGACCATAGTATACGATCCCCTTTTATAATTGCTGGTCCAGGCATACCGAAAGGTAGAAAGATTGATGCCGATATTTATTTACAGGACGCTATGGCCACCAGCATGGAGTTGGCTGGAGTCGAGAAACCCCGTTATGTTTATTTTAATAGTTTTTTGGATTTAACTAACGGCAATCGGACAAAAAGCCACTACGATGCCATATATGGGGGCTACGTTAATACACAAAGGATGATTCGTAGGGATGGATTTAAACTAATTGTCTATCCCAAAATAAAAAAAGTGTTGCTGTTCGATATGGTAAATGACCCTGAGGAAATGAATGATTTGGCAAGTGAGACCAAGTATAAACCCAAAATTGATTCCTTGTTCAAGGCGCTATTAAAATTACAGGAAGAACTTAACGACCCTTTGGATATTACCGAAAGCCATAGTCTAGAAACGGAATAAGGCCATACTGACTTCTATATTGCAATTTTTCCAATGCTTTTTTTGAACTCAGTGATGTTCAATTTTTAAAGTTGAAATACTTGCTTAAGTTCAATCCATTTTTCGCCTTCCTTTGCCCATGGAAGTGCTTGTTGGTATTTCCACATTAATCGTTCCCATTCCTGGACTTTTGGATTGTTAGCATCCATTTCGGCCTTTTTTTTAGGGTCAAAAGTATCGTCGACCTCCATGATCATGAACATACGGTTTCCCGTTAAGTAAATTTGCATATCCAAAATTCCTGCATCCTTAATACTTTTTGTAATCTCTGGCCAAGTATTCCCCGGAGTATGGTATTTTTTATATTCCGCAATTAACCTGGAATCGTCCTTTAAATCGCATGAAAAACATAGTCTTTTCCTTTCCATGATTAAACAGCCTTTATTTATTGTGAATTTTAAACGTCCTGAAACCATAGACAGCAACTACAAGAAAACATGATAGCGGCAATATGAATGAAAAATTAACTTCAGGAACACCAAGAATCTCGATATCAGCATAACCGGAACCTCCAAAGTCCAGTATGGCACCTTGCAGTACCGGCATAATCGCACCTCCTACAATGGCCATAACCAAAAATGCAGCTCCAAATTTGGCATCTTCCCCAACACCTTCCAAAGCAATACCATAAATAGTGGGGAACATTAAGGACATGCATAATGAAATACCAACTAAGGAATACAATCCTGTCATACCTTGTATGAATATGGCCCCAAATGTAAACGCCATTGCTCCAATCGCAAAATACATCAACAGCTTACCAGAACTTATGAACTTCAATAAATACGTACCAATCCAACGTCCTATCAAGAATAAAATCAATGCCCAATAAGCATAGGTAACTGCACTTCTGTTATCGATGCCCAAAGTCTCCGCATATTGGTAAATATAAGTCCAGCACATAATCTGGGCGCCTACATAGAACATTTGGGCAATTACACCTTCAACAAATTTCTTGCTTCTAGAAAGTCGTTTTAGGGCATCTGCCACCGAACCACCTTCAGCTTCTTTTTTTTCAGGCATTTTTACGATAGCGATCAGCACAAACATAAACAACACAAATAATCCAAGAATTACATACGGGTTTCGAACTACCATAAGGTCAGAAACCCTTACTGCTGTTTTGGCCGATTCGGATAGCGTATCATAAATGACATTGCCTTGGGCATCAACGTCGTCGGACTGCAATGACCCCAATATGAAAGTTTGGGCTACAAATAAACCTGTCAATGCACCAATTGGATTAAATGCTTGGGCTAAATTCAGTCTTCTTGTCGCAGTCTCCTCATGGCCCATGGAGAGTACAAAGGGATTGGCGGTAGTTTCCAAAAAAGCCAAACCGAAGGTCAAGATATATAATGCGGCTAGGAAAAAACCGAATGCCTCATAGGCCGCAGCGG
>JABDKZ010000293.1 GCA_013001935.1 Maribacter sp. | reverse complement strand
TTGGTTACATAGGTTTAACAATGTATGAATCTGTTGTTAACGGATTTGAGTCACACAACTCCTTGGCAGGTCAACTAAATGGCTTAGATAAATTACCCAAGCCTGAAAATGGAAAAACCTACGATTGGGTATTGTCTTTAAATGCCGCCCAAGCGGCCATTCTAAAGAGTGTTTATATGCAAACTTCAGATGAGAATAAGCTAAGCATTGATTCTTTGGAAGGTGTAATTTACGACCATTTTAAAATGAATCATAAAGACAAAGAAACTGTCGAGCGTTCTGTTGCCTATGGAAAATCGATTGCTGATGCCATAATCCATTGGTCAAAAACCGATGGCGGACATAGGGGTTATTTATATAATTTCGATAAGAACATGGTGTACCCGAATAGGCCCGGCTCCTGGAAACCCCCTTTGTTTGCCCAATCATTCAGTCACTTACCTCTACATCCTCACTGGGGTGAGAACAGAACCTTCTTAAAACAGAATACGGGATTGGCTACTCCCCAAATAATTCCTTATGACACCCTACCTGGGTCTCCATATTACAATGAATTCTTGGAAGTATACGAGAAAGACTTAATTCTCACCCAAGAAGAAAAAGAAGCTGCCATATGGTGGGGTGATGATCCTGATGTTTCCTTTACGCCGCCAGGTCATTCATATTATATTGCAACCATAGCTATTGAAAAAGAGAACCCATCATTGATTAAATCCGCCGAGACCTATGCAAAAGTGAGCTTAGCCGTTGCTGATGCTTTTATCAACTGTTGGAAATGGAAATATCATTTTTTCTCAGAAAGACCCAATACCTTTATCCCGAAGTATATTGATCAAGAATGGGAATCGTTTTGGCCAGACCCCCCATTTCCTTGTTTCCCTTCGGGTCACGCAATCCAAGCCGCTGCCGCTGCGGTCGCTTTGGAGGATATTTATGGTGATAAAATTGCTTTTATAGATCGGGCTCATGAGGGTCGTGAACGCGATGAAGTGAGAGAAACCGACTTTGTTATAAGGTCATTCGATTCGTTTTGGGAAGCCGCACAAGAAACAGCGGATTCCAGATTTTATGGCGGTATTCATACTGCACAGGATAATACCGTTGGGCTAGAAGAAGGAACCAAGATAGCACAAAATGTAATTGCTTTAAAGTGGAAGAAAAATCAAGAATGAAACTAAGCCAATACTTTATTTCTTTTTACTTTTTTTGTTTCATTTCCCACTACGGAATATGGGCCCAGACCGCATTTACAGATATTACTGAGCAATCAGGTATAGACCACTATTTTCAAGTCTATGAAGGTACGTTCGGGGGCGGGGCTGTTGCTTTCGATATTAATAACGACGGATTTGAAGACCTATTCTTAACTAGCGGCACCAAAGAAGACGCCCTATACTTGAACAATGGTGATGGCACTTTTAAAAACATCTATGATCATTCCGGTATTGATGTCACCAAAAACTATGTTACCCAAGGAGCCGTAAGTGCAGATGTTAATAGAGATGGATGGAGGGACCTCTTTGTAACTACTATCAATACAACCGATAGTACCAACGTCATCCCAAGGGCAATTAACCTACTCTTTTTGAACAATGGGGATATGACCTTTAGGGATGTAACCACTGAATACAAATTAGATCAATTCAATTCTTTTAGTACAGGCCCGAGTTTTGGGGATGTCAATGCCGACGGTTACCCAGACTTGTACATAGGAAACTATTTTCTTGAATTTGAAGGTACGCTAGGCGTATTAAAAGATGCGACAATTGTGAGTGCAAATCAAACAGCCAAAGGATATCTTTTACTAAATAAAAAAGGGAAATACTTTGAGAATATTTATGAGGATTATGGTTTAAACCATAGGGGGTTTGGTTTCGGGGCACTCTTCACTGATTTTGATAATGATGGTGATCAAGACTTATTGGTAAACCATGATTTTGGCTACAAGGCGGTACCAAATTTGCTATATGAGAACAGCTATCCAAGAAAGTCTTTTAAAGATCAAAGCAAAGCCTATGCTATGGATCTTAAAGAAAATGCTATGGGATCTGCCGTCGGAGACTATAATAATGATGGGCTTTTAGATTATTATGTGACGAATATCAAGTTCAACCTCTTGATGGAAAATCAAGGCATTGGTCAGCCTTTTGTTGATAGGGCAAAAGAGCTGGGAACATCTATTTTCATGATTAGCTGGGGAGCAAATTTCGCAGATTTTGATCACGATGGGGATTTGGATCTCTATGTCTCTAATGGAGATTTAAATCCCAATTGCACTCCAATGGGTAATTTCTTTTTTGAGAATGACAATGCTAAGTTTATTGAAAAAGGGAGGGCAACCGGCACAAATGACTATGGTGTAGGTCGTGGATCTATTGTATTTGATATCGAAAATGATGGTGATTTGGATATATTGGTTGTCAATCAAAAAGCTGTTCAAGAATATCCTACCGCTTCGGTCACCAGACTTTTAAGAAATGACAAACCGCAAGGAAACTGGTTAAAAGTAGCCCTAAAAGGAGTACAGGCAGAAACCAATGGTATAGGCTCAAGAGTCGAGGTTGTGTCAGGAAAAACTAAAATGATACGTGAGATTGATGGTGGTGGATCTAGTCATTTATCCCAAAATACCGTTGTCGCCCATTTTGGGCTGGACAACGCCAAAAAAGTAGATTCTGTAATTGTAACTTGGGGTGGTGGCAAAAAACAGATTTTACTTGATCAAAATATTAATCAATTACTGGTCATAACGGAAGTCGAGGATGAAAAAATACCCTATTGGTATGCTATATTCGCCGCTTTACTTTTCATTTTATTGATCGCATTTTATCGTAGACATAAAAGGAAGTCTGTTAAAACGGTTAATCAAGGCTAAGTGATTCATTCGAAAAAATCATTATACCTCTCGCTTCATTAATCCTTCCCCGAATTGCCGAAGAACGGTTTTCTTGGTTTCCGATATATTTAACTGTCCAAGAACTTCAAATGCTTTTTGCGTATACTTCTGAATTTCCAATTTAGTTTGTTCTGCCGATCCTGTTGATAGGAAAATTTCCTTGATCGTACGTACCTTGTCTGCGGGATCCTGGGGTTGAATGGAGTACAAATTCAACAAGCCCCTTTTTTGTTCCGAGCTACCCAGGTGCAATGCCAACAAATACAATATGGTCTTCTTGTTTTCAATGATGTCACCTCCTACTTGCTTTCCAAAGGTTGCTGGATCACCAAATACATCTAAATAGTCATCCTGCAATTGAAAGGCAATGCCTAAGTTCTTTCCAAATTCATAGATAAGGTCCTGGTCACTCAATGATGCTTCTGCTATAATACCTCCCATTTTCATAGCTGCACCAACAAGAACTGCGGTTTTGTATTCAATCATTTTCAAATATTCAGGAATAGTTACATCATCGCGCAATTCAAAATCAATGTCATACTGTTGTCCCTCACATACTTCCAATGCAGTTTTACTGAATAATTGGGCCAACTTTCGAAAAGTATCATTCTTGTAATTCTCAAAGAGTTGGTAGGCTATAATCAGCATTGCATCCCCAGATAAGATTCCGGTGTTAATGTCCCACTTTTCATGTACTGTTTGTTTTCCTCTTCGTAAGGGAGCATCATCCATGATATCATCATGTACCAATGAAAAATTATGAAAAACCTCGATAGCAAGAGCCGCGTCCATGGCCTTTGGGAATTCGGCTCCGAAAACTTCGGTCGTCATTAAAGTAAGAATAGGACGTAATCGCTTTCCTCCCAATCCCAATATATAGGAAACCGGTTGATATAAATTAACGGGCTCCTTGGTATTTGTTTTTTGACCTAAGTAAGAAACAAATTCGGTTCGATAGTGCTCAATAGAATGCATTACAGCTTTTTTTTCAAAAATACATCCATTTTAAATAACAACTTCAATTGCATTACCAGGAATATTTAGCCATTAAAAAAATAATGCTTTAAAATGCAATAGATTTGAAAATCTTCGTCTTCTTATATAGAAGCGATGTTAAATAGCTTTTGAATGATATCGGAAACCGACAATTACAAAAATCTAAGGTCTTTTTTTAATGAGGAGTATCATTCATTGAAAGCCTTTGCCAAATCAAAAATAAATGACGCGGCAGACAGGGATGCGGAAGATATTGTTCAAGATGTGGCGTTAAAACTATTTTCCATAGCAAATAATACATCGCCCATTAACAATATTGCGGGGTTTGTTTATAGGGCGCTGAAGAATAGAATCATTGACATCTTAAGAACAAAAAGAGAAAGTATAGAAATTGAAAAAGAATTGGAAACCCGTTTAATCGAGTTTACCCAGCTGTTATATGGAAAATCGGATAATTCTTATTCAGAAAAAATGATAACTGAATTAAAAAAAGCGATTATAAACCTCAAGCCCCTTTATAGGAATATTATTATCGCTATAGACTTCGAGGGATTTTCTTATAAAGAAATATCCGCCGAGACCGGCATTCCCATAGGCACCTTAATGTCAAGAAGGCATCGGGCAATTGCTTTATTGTTCATTGAATTAAAAACAAAAAGAAGTATTAACTAAAATCAAAATAAAATGTCAGAGTATATTGAACACAGAATAAAAAGTAAGGCAGAAAATTTCTTTAAAGGATTTTTCAAAGTACTTATAGGCGGGATACTATTAATAATTTTGGTATTTCTCTTCGGATACATCACCATGCGATTATGGAATTGGCTAATGCCTGATCTGTTTGGATTGGGCGAAATACAGTATTGGCAAGCACTAGGGGTGCTGATATTGGCTAAAATTCTATTTGGCGGTTTTGGCAACCATAAATCAAACAGAAGCAGTAGAAAAAGACACAAGCGATGCAAAACAAGATATGACAATGGCTTCAAGAAAGATTTCTCTAACTGGAAGTACTATGACAAGTTTTGGGAAGATCAAGGTGAAAAAGCCTTTGAAGAGTATGTAAAGCAAAAACAGGCCCTGGATGAGTCTGAATAAATCAATCTGAATATTTCTTGGCGCAAGACCTTCCACTTGATACATCATGGTATGGACAGTGTTAAATAATTGTAAAACTTAGGAAACTTTTTAGGTTTTTAAAGTTTCCTAAGTATATTTGCCTGCTTCATAAACTGGGCATATGAAAGAGAAAATTCTACACAAGGCCACCGAATTATTTTTGAACTTAGGGTTCAAGAGTGTGACCATGGATGATTTGGCTCAAGAGCTTGGAATTTCCAAAAAAACGATTTACGCGCATTTCGCGAACAAGACCAAATTGGTAGAAGAATGTACCAAGCACTTGTTCTGTTCTATTTCTGAAGGCATTGATCATATCTGTTCCTTACATAAAAATCCAATTGAAGAGCTGTATGAAATTAAAAGATTTGCCCTTTTACAATTGAACAACGAAAAAGTTTCGCCACAATATCAGTTACAGAAATACTATCCTAAAATTTATGACGATCTAAAAAAGAAGCAATATGAAGTAATGGAGGATTGCGTACTTGATAATATTAACAAAGGTATTGAATTAGGCATCTATAGGGATAACTTGAATATAGGCTTTGTTTCGAGAATTTATTATTCAGGTGTTACCAGCATTAAAGATAATCGACTTTTTCCTGTAACAAAGTTTCCCATTGTAAGTCTAATGGATGAATATTTAGAATACCATTTACGGTGAATAATAACCCCTAAAGGACGACAGATACTTAACAAAATAATCAACTCAAATCAAGATTAGATGAGAATCCAGTTTTTATCACTCTTATTGTTATTCGGCTTTTCAGTAGTGGGTCAATCACAAGAGCAAGCTTACAGCTTTACTTTGGATGAGGCCATTGCATTTGCTCTGGAAAATAATTATAGTGCTATCAATGCCGACAGGGACATTCTAGATGCAAAAAAGCAAAAATGGGAGACTATTGCTAGTGGTTTACCACAGATAACTGGCGATATTGGTTATCAAAACCAATTGAAACAACCTGTTTCATTAATCCCTGCAGAATTTTTCGGTGGTGAACCAGGAACATTTGTCCCAATTACCTTTGGCCAACCC
>JABDKZ010000287.1 GCA_013001935.1 Maribacter sp. | reverse complement strand
GATTTGTACAAGGACGGATTTGCATTGGAATGTCTGGCTATCAAGAAGGTTCGTGAAGACATGGCATTGAATAATCTTAAAGTAATGGTACCGTTTTGTAGAACAGTAGAGGAAGGGAAGCAAGTATTGTCTATCATGGAAAAAAACGGATTAAAAAGAGGGGATAAAGGGCTTGAGGTTTATACCATGGTAGAGATACCGAGCAACGTGATATTGGCTGAAAAGTTTGCCACTATTTTTGATGGTTTTTCCATTGGCTCGAATGATTTGACCCAATTGACACTGGGAGTAGATCGTGACTCTGAAATCATGGGTAAATTATTTGATGAAAATGATGAAGCTGCTAAACGAATGATAGCTATGGCTATTAATTCTGCCCATAAAACCAACACTAAAATTGGCTTGTGCGGACAAGCACCTAGCGACTTCCCTGAATATGCTGCATTTTTGGTAGCACTGGGAATTAATAGTATTTCATTTAATCCCGATGCATTATTAAAAGGCATTGGAAATATTAACATGGCCGAAAGTAGTTTGAATTCAAAAAAGAATCCGCCGATTGCTGAGAAATCCTATTGAAAAGAAAATGTAATTGAACTATCCTTATACCCAACTTTGCAAAAAAGAAGATGCTGATAGATTGTATGAATGGATAAATACCAACAGTGTTAATTTAAAGTTGAATTGATACATATCCCAATACATTTTATGTCATACCCTTGTTAATAAATAGAAAAAAAACACATGGACTGATCTAGATCAGTCCATTTGAAAAAAATAGAGTATATATTAGCCCAATTATTGTTCAAAAAAGTTCATTTGACATTCAAAAAACATACTTGTTATTCATGGGGAGTAATAAGGGTTTGTATATGAAGATGTAAAAGATACTATTGCACTAGGTGATTTTTTTGTCGTGGCTTGGCAACAAGTTCAGAGATTAAACTGCCATAAGTGTTTATTAGGCAGAATTTATATCTTCTGGAAACCGGCACACGGGGGTGTGCCGGTTTCTTTTAAGAATTAAAAGGTATTGATTCTATTGTCGCGAGACCGTACGGATCATAGCTTAGAATTCAATGCAGTCATTTGCAAAAAAATCAATTGGTTAGGTTGTTTTAGCGATAATGAGGCTTAATGAATTGTTTGATTGTTTTGATGAATTTGATTTCTCAATAGGAAACGGGCACGCTGTAGGCGTTCCCGTTTCTGTTTTTGTATTGTATCACAAATCAACTAATTTTATAAAATGGAATATTATTTCAACAAAATACTTAAGAATTTGACTTTTGACAAGGTGGTTGACAAAACAACGCAGGCTTTAAAGGAGGAGGGCTTTGGCATTCTCACCGAAATAGATATCAAAACGACCTTGAAGAATAAATTGGATGTCGATTTTCCTAATTATAAAATCCTAGGTGCTTGTAATCCAGCCTTTGCGCATAAGGCCTTATTGGCCGAAAATAAAATCGGGACCATGTTGCCCTGCAATGTAATTGTTCGGGAAACCAAAGATGGTAGTATAGAAGTAGCTGCCGTAGACCCCATCACTTCTATGATGGGAGTCAAAAACGAGGATCTTGGTACCATTGCCGAGGAGGTTCAAACAAAGTTGAAAAAAGCGGTTGACAGCTTATAAAATCCAAAAACGACCAAACTAGTTATCCTTTTATTACGTCCTACCTGTTGAGCACTAACTGACCAATATCATTACATCATTCTGAAGCTAATTGTACTTTTAAAGATAGTAGAATACAATTATATAACTCATGGATGTACTTCGGAAAGATAGTGTTATCACTTTAAATATTGATTTACCTATATGGGATAGGGTATTTACCATAGCGCCAATGGTGGTCATAGGCACCAAGGAAAACGATGGCTATGATTTAGCGCCTAAACATATGGCAACTCCCCTGGGATTTGGCAATTATTTTGGTTTCGTCTGTACGCCGAGGCATGGCACATACCACAATGTGAAGGCGAACAAACAATTTTCTGTCAGTTTTCCAAAGCCAGAGCAGATAGTTTCCACTTCTTTAAGTGCTTCTCCACGTAAGACAAAACTTTCCAAATCGCATAGCATTGTTGAAGCCTTGCCTACTTTTAAAGCTACCCTCATAGATGCTCCATTAATTAAGGATGCCTATTTTTTTCTAGAGTGCGAGCTATTTAAAGTAATTGAGGGATTTGATGATTATAGTATAATTACAGGTACAATAAAGGCGGCACATGTGCACAAGGATTATCTAAAAGTGTCAGAAAAAGACGAACAGGAACAACTACATAAAAATCCGCTGCTGGCCTATATTGCCACAGGACGATTCGCAAAGATTTCTGATACGTACAGTTTTCCATTTCCGAAGGATTTTAAAAGATGATTGCAATGACTACAAATATCGCAACAGAGATTTTAGCTTATTTCAAGGGAAGTAATGATAACATGGTCCAGTTTCTTGAAAATTTGGTTAACTATGAGTCGCCATCAAACAATCCTAATTCACAAAAGGCATTACTGGAATTCTTAGGAAATAAGCTGAACTCAATTGGATATTTTACGCTCTTGGTTCCAGGAAAAAAAACAGGTGGCTTTTTATATGCCAGACCAAAAAATAGGGACAGAAAAAAACCATTACAATTATTATTAGGCCATTGTGACACCGTTTGGGAGGAGCATACACTGCTAAAGATGCCTATTTCCAAAAATGATGGCAAGATGACCGGTCCTGGAGTTTATGACATGAAGGCCGGCCTCACCCAGCTTATATTTGCGCTTCAGGCAATTCATGAAATGTCGTTGCAATCCCATCTTTCTCCTGTAATCCTCATCAATTCTGATGAAGAAATTGGGAGTAGGGAGTCACGACATATGATTAAGCGGCTGGCAAAAATTGCTGAACGGGCATTTGTAATGGAGCCTCCTTTGGGCCTTGAAGGAAAATTGAAAACCGCCCGTAAAGGCCTAGGACGCTTTACCATAACGGTTACAGGAAAGGCTGCACATGCCGGTTTAGATCCTGGAAAAGGGATTAATGCCATTGTTGAACTTTCCCATCAAGTACAAATGTTGTTTGCCATGAATGATTTTGATAAGGGGATAACGGTTAATGTAGGTACCATACAAGGAGGTATTTCCCCAAATGTGGTAGCACCTGAGAGTAAGGCCGTGGTTGATGTTAGAGTACAGAATAAAGAAGACGGGGAATTTATAACTGAAAAGATTTATGGCTTGCAACCAACCATTAGTGATGTGGAAATTAAGGTTGAAGGCGGAATTGGACGACCGCCTATGGAACGTACAGCCCGCAACCAGAAACTATGGCACCTTGCAAAAGCGAAAGGCCTACTATTAGGTTTAGACCTGCAGGAAGCCACTGCAGGCGGTGGCTCGGATGGTAATACAACAAGTGCGTTCACTGCCACTTTAGATGGTCTAGGTACCACAGGGGATGGGGCTCATGCACTACACGAGTTTATTTTTTTAGACCAGTTACCAGAAAGAACTGCCTTGCTAACATTATTACTGTTGTCAGATTCATTGGATTATTAAAGAAGCGCAACTATGAACCATAAATACATATTTACATCCTTGACTAGAATCTCTGACTTGGCCGAGAAAGAATTTCAATTGAAAAAATTGCCAAAGAAACAATGGGGAACTGGGGATTATGTGATTTGTCAAATAGTGAATGCAGGAAGTGAAACTTTGAAGTTGGAATTACCAAATGGAAGAATGCGCGGGGTAATTGGCGAGGAAATCATTGTTGGTGCCTTGGGAGAACGGTATGCTACTTTAGAAGCGACAGGAACCTGGAGGAATGTAGAAGATGATCTAAAAATGACTGTTTTGACCGGAGCGGGACTATTGGGAAAAATGACCTCCAAATCGGTTTTTATACCTGAAATGATGAAGGTGGCTTATTTAGGCCATGCGTTTAGAGGTGATAATAAACTGACAATGCAACGTTTTGTTAAGCCCATACTCACACTTGCTTACAAAACACCTATTGTCTTATTTGTAGGCACATCCATGTCGGCTGGTAAGACAACATCGGCAAGAATTGCCACCAATTTATTCAAACAAGCCGGCCATAAGGTAGTAGGGGCCAAACTTACAGGTGCTGGAAGGTATAAAGATATTTTGGCTATTAAGGATGTTGGCGCTGACGCTATCTATGATTTTGTCGATGTAGGATTGCCGTCTTCTATTTGTCCAAAGGAAGAATTCCAAGAAAAATTAACGCAACTACTGAGTAGAATTGAATTGCAAAAAGCAGATGTCGCCATTATTGAAATAGGTGCTTCACCTTTGGAGCCCTATAACGGGGATATTGCAATTGAAAGGCTTAGAGAGCACATCAAATGTATTATACTAAGTGCATCCGATCCCTATGCAGTTCACGGACTAATGAAGGCATTTGATATTGTCCCGGATATTGTAACCGGGGTAGCCAGTAATACCTTAGGTGGAAAAAGATTGGTTGAACAACTTTGTAAGGTTAAGACACTAAATCTAATTGATTCAACTACGACAAAAGAATTGATTCAAATCCTTACGTCTACTACAGGCCTTGTTTTATAAAGAACAAAGCTTCTAATTACATGTGCATGAATATTACAACGAAACCTCCAAGACCCAATGTATTATTATTGCCTTTAATTGGTATGCTTCTATTTGTGTTATTCTACATTTTGGCAGCATTAAAATATCCGGGGGGATCATGGATGATGCCCCACCAAGATGGTTTTAGTTTTTGGAACAATTATTTATGTGACCTTCTAGATAATAATGCCATTAACGGGGAATTGAATACAGCACGTTATTTTGCAAGAACCTCATTGATCGTACTTTGCCTCAGCCTTGTAGTATTATGGTACTACTTGCCAAACCTCTTCAAAGGAAAAAATATCAATATAAATATTATGTGGTTGTCAGGTATTGCAGCTTTAGTTGCTACCTCCTTCCTGTCTTCAGGAGCTCATGATCGCACCGTTCGCATCGCCGGTTTTTTTGCGGTAATAGCCTTTTTAACATGTTTTATTGAACTTTTTAAGGCCAAACATATAAAGCTCTTTTTTATAGGCATTGGTTGCCTTATTATCTTTTTGGTCAATTACTATATATATGAAACTGGATTGTATATTCGGTTACTTCCGGTAATTCAAAAGATAACATTTCTTTGTTTTATCATTTGGTTTATTATGTTGGACGTTATGCTTTATCGAAAGTTGAAAAATTGAGTTATCAATAGAAAAATGTTAGCTGGTATTGATTTTTGAAGCCTATTTTCAGGTAGCGTAACGCTTTATTTCAAGGGTGGTTTTTGGCACCTATTAATTTTGTTTCCAGTTGCGAATTTCGTAAATTGAAGAAAGCATTAATCCGACGTAAAAGTATCTTAAATCCTTCCTTGGATCATCTTATGACCTTAGGGTCTTGGTATAGCATTAAATTATTTAAATCGTTTTTGCAGGAATTAAACAAGAATACTAACTTAAAGAAAACATTATGAACCCATTAATTGTATTAACCCTCATTTTAGGTATAATTCTCTTGGCAGGAATTAGAATTGTTTTTGAATACAAAAGAGCGTTGAAATTTCGTTTTGGAAAGTATATTAGAACTTTAGAACCTGGTTTTAGATGGATTATCCCCTTCGTTGAAACCATTCAGATTGTTGATATTCGTGTAATCACGATCAACATAGTTTCACAAGAGGTTATGACCGAGGATAACGTGCCCTGTAGTATTGATGGTGTTGTTTTCTTTAAGATCGAGGATCCTGAAAAGGCCGTTTTGGAAGTTGAAGAATACGATTTTGCGATAACACAACTTTCCCAAGCAGCCCTTCGTGATGTCTGTGGAAAGGTAGAATTGGATACCATTTTATCTAATCGTGAAGAAATGGGGAAAAACATAAAAAGTATTGTGGAGAACGAAACGCATCATTGGGGGATTGAGATTATTGATGTAAAAATCAAGGATATACAGTTACCTGAAAACATGAGACGAATGATGGCGAACCAAGCGGAGGCCGAGCGATCAAGAAGGGCTCGTATTATTCTTGCCGAGGCAGAAGAACAAGCCGCTGGGAAATTATTGGAGGCTGGTCTGCAAATAGATAAATCCCCATCGGCCATTAAATTAAGATTATATCAGACCTTGTCCAATATCGCTTCTGAAAAGAATTCTACCATTCTATTCCCTTTCCCAGAAGAGGTACTGCCTAAGAGAATCAAAAAAAAGAAATCATAGGTCCTGATATAAAAATGCTGCCGTTAGTTTGATTAATTGGGCTTCTTGGTCTATAGAGGCTAACCATCAACGCCTACAGAGATGGATGCTCCACCTTCATCACCCATAAATGTAACGGTAATATTGCCTTTTTCCGCAGCAAAATGCGTAGCTGTTCCAGCCCTTGTTGTAAAATTTATTTTATAGCCATTACTTTCCAGGGTTTCTTTGTACTTCGCTGACTCGCTCGGGGATACATTTTCAAAAATTAGCACCCAATTTTTACCTTCTCCCATATTCTGGGTATTAACCATTACAATTTTACCGTTTTTAAACTCGGGCACATCATTAGGTATTTCTTTTGGCCAACTTTGCATGTTCGCATCCGCGGTAAAAGTACCCTCATCGGTCTTAATTACAATTTTTTCATCATCCAGATCTACATCAGCCTTATCACCAATTGCTTTTTCAATGATTTTTTCCTGGGTTTTTTCTGCTGCTCTTTTGCAGGAAGTGGATACTGTTACTAATGAGATAGCCGCAAATAGGGCCAATACTCGTGTTAAACTAATTGGGTTGAAAATTTTCATCTGAATATATTTTAATATGATTTATGTTTTGAATTGAAATTTACCTTAATCTTAGATTGTTGAAATTAAGACGCCGAATTGGAGTATGCAATGACCTTGATCATTAGATTCGAAATACATTTTTCTTTGGTAATCGTGATGTTCGATCCTACCTTGCAGATTAATAAAAATCAAGCCTGGGATAAGGTATTTATAGGATAACCTTATACTGAAACATTGGCAAACAATACCATATAGTTATGTCCGTTTTCTTTCGCACATTTAGGACAATAGGCATAATGCACATAATATTGATTGGCTTTTTTGTCCTGTTTAGCTAAGTATGCGTCCATCTGTTTCATGAACTTTGGTATGGCATTATAGGCACCATCAAAAACTTTGGTCAAATAAGTCCCTGAAAGTGTAGTGTTCTCGGCATTGGGCACCGTATCGATAACCGACAAGAACAATTCGGACTTAAAAGCCGTTGGATCTGTGAAAAGTAAAAGAACATCTTCCATGTCGTCAGGCAGTTTCCTAGAATCCTTGGCGATCTTCATCATATTTCTGATTTTCTTGCCTAGCATTGGACGAAAAGGAATATGAAAAAAGGTTGGTACAGATGCTTTGATGAACTTTTTATGTTCCCAATTAAAGGTCTTTTGATTCCATTTTTCCGGATGGAAGATAGGGCAGCATTCTTTGATTGTTTGTTCCATAGCTTACTTTTTAATAAAGTTAGGGGTGCTTTATTTATCAAAATTTGTCAAAAAAAGGCCCAATGGGACGCTTTAAGTGCCCAATTGAAGCTCTTTTTTTAAAATGTTCCTGAATCGCGTAGCACTCAGGTAGTGATCCTCAATTAACTTTCCGTCATGTAAAAGACTAAAAACGCCAAAGCCAGAGGGCGCGTTTTTTGCCTCTTGTGCTGTTTCAAGTTTTGTGATTTTGAGATCTATATCAAAGTCCATTGCGGTATTGAGAATTGCTTCAACAGATTTTTCATGCCATGGACATTGATTGGCATAAATCAAATTCCAACCCTTATATTTTGCTTTTTGCTTTGTCCAATCAATAAGTTTTGGATTAGGGATTGCCGTGTCCCATTTTTTCGATAGCAGCTCAAATCTCCCCAATTGGTCCATGATCTCATAGCCATTATCAATAAAAATGCTTTGGTCTGCAATCCATGCTCCTTTACTCGACATAACACATACACCGGCCAACCCTTTTCGCTTAGCTTCCTTTTCAACTTCTGCTATAAGCATGGATCCTAAACCCTTGTTTCTATCTTTTTTGGAATACACCACAATACAGTGAACAAACATGAATTCAGCTGCCTCAATAGGGCGCCATGCGTGTATAGCTGGGACATGCTCAATAAAACCAAGCATTTTTTCATCAGCACTTTTAAGGATTTTCAACCGCAATCCTTTTTCATATTGTTCTAAAAACCAATCCTGCTTGCATTTAAAGCCATTACTTTTAATATCCTTGCTACAAAAAAGGGTTTCTTGCGTTACATTTTTGGGTGTTACTTCAATAATTTTAAATTGACCCATCATATTATACTTTTTCTTTTTTTAATGCCCTAAATTTTTTTCTGTATTCCTTATCCATCTTTTCGGTGGTATATTGTACAATAAGGCGGCCACATTGGTCTTTCCATTTAAACAAGAAATTCTCAATTTCATTGGGCCACTTTTTCCATAAGCCTCTAAGTAGTGTCCCAATTCCCTTCTGTACATATTCCGAATTGTCAAGCATAAGAGGTTCAATTATCGGTAGGGCTGTCTTTGGTTCTAACCCTTCTTTTAGTAATTCGACAAAGGTTACTGGTACCGCCCTCCTTTGCCACTCCGAATCCGAGTCATTCCATTCTTTTAATTTTTCAAATGTTATTACTTTATCGATTAGGAAACTAGACAGCACTGACATACACAATACATCTGTAGTGGCCCAGTTAGTTATTCCAATATTAAACCAGTTTCCTATTCTCTCAAAAGTGGCCGTAGTATAATTTTCCCTTTCGGACTTTACAAAAGCAATAGCAAAGGATTTTTCTTCCAGTTTTCCTGTTCGCATTAGTTCGTTCCCAAGGTCCAGGTATTTATCCAAGGTCATTTCATTTTTCCAGGCCTTAATCCACAAATCACGCTGTTTTTCAAAAACCTTGGAATCAATTCCATAACCATCATAGCCATTTTTGAAATATCTTGAGTATTTAGTGACAATTTCCGCATTGGCATTTTTATTACAGAAATCTCGAATTTCCTTAAGTTTTTCCTTAATCATTCCAACCTATTTTATACTTTGTTTTTCCAAAAGTCTTCTGCTTCTATTTCCATTATTTCTAGGCGGGTATAATAATCTTGAAATTCTTTTAAATGGGCCCAGGCAATTTTTCCAGTCATTTCAATGTTATCATTGGTTACATTGGTTTCAGGATAGCGAGATCCATGTTCAAATTCTACATTGATTCCTTTTGTAAACTCGTCCAAGTTTACTTCTTTCCAATTAATGCCTAGATTTTCACCGATTTTCTTGGCATCCTGTTTGCTTATAATCTTCATTTTATTTTTGATTTAATTTAAACTCTTTGATTCCCCATGGGATATACCCAATACACATAAGAGTGGCACCCACTGTACTTATCAATTCAATATCTGGATTAATAAGTAGTAAAAGGCCAAGGATTATGAAAATACCTTGCCATTTGGCAATCACCTTTTCTTTAATAAGTCCAATGGTCTGGAGTATACCACCAATCATCAATGCAAAGATCAACCATACAATGAACAGATACCCTTCTTTATTAACAATGACCTCTAAATAGGGAACAAATTTTTGAAATTCTTCCTCTGGAAGGGTATCAAAAGCAGATAGTACCAAACAAAGAGACCCTTTATCCACTGCTAAGATAAATGCACCGAATACCCCGATTATGCCTCCCCAGAAACCTAATTTTTTCCCTTTACCCTGTAATAGATTCATAGTGCCTATGAAATATACAATGATTACTGGCACAGCAAAAGTTACTATTAGATGGCCAATATGGTACATAGGGTTGTTGTGAAATCGGCCTACAAGTTGGTCTACCGTAAATAAAGGCTCCATAGCTAGTAGATTGGGGTGCGTTACAAACCCAATTAGGAGCATTAAGGGATAAACGATGATTGATAAAGCATAGCTTTTTTGTTTGATATTTTCGATTGCTTCATTTTTCATCATAATTGTACTATTAAAGCTTATCGATTAATGCTCTAAGATTCTTTGGCAATAACACATTCAATAGCATGTATCCAATCATCTTAACTGCTATCACGATGAAAACGATTTATTCACCCGTTATGAAGCAACCATACCACCGTCAATAACATAGGTGCTTCCGGTGATGTACCTGCTTTCATCCGATGCTAGGAAGGCTACCAAATCAGCAATTTCCTCGGCCTCTGCATAACGTCCGAAAGGTACTCCGGCTTCAAATCCCTTTTTTGCTTTTTGGGCATCATCTGGTGAAATATCTTGTTCAATAGCCCGCATCATCCGTGTATTCACAGGACCAGGATGAATGGTGTTCACACGAATATTCCTGACTGCTGATTCCAAGGCCGCAACCCGCATGATGCCAATTACACCATGCTTACTTGTTGTATAGGCCCCTAAACCAGAAAATCCTTTCAATCCGGCCACTGAAGATGTAATTATCACACTACCCCCTTCATTCATTCTTGGAATACCATATTTGCATCCCAACCAAACCCCTTTTAGATTGATCGCAATTACCGAATCGAACATTTCTTCTGGGTAGTCAGAAATAGGGCTAAAGGGTCCTTCGATACCTGCATTGGCAAATAATATGTCGATTTTACCAAATTTATCCATGGTTTTCTGCAGATACCGCTTTGTCCCTGACGATTTCGATACATCGGCCGCACAATAATCAACATTTGTACTATCTAAATCGGTTGCAGCTTTTCTCAAGGTACTTTCCGTACGACCAACCAGCATTACCTTGGCTCCTTCATCTAGAAATAATCTTGCCGTACTCATGCCTATTCCTCCAGCACCTCCTGTAATGATTGCCACTTTATTTATTAATCTATTCATGACAGGCCTTTTAGAGGTTCGGGTTCAATTTTTTAGTTTCCCATTTATTGTCTTTTGTTTTAAAGACTAGCAGATCTTTGGCAATCAATTTTGCGTGTAATTCAGGTATTTCATACCTCCTTTTAGCCGTTAAGGCATGTTCCCTCTCTGCTATGGGCCAAATTATTTCACCATCGTTATTTACCACAACTTCTGTAAAGATGTACTCAACAATATCCAGTTTGATTTCATTTTTACCTTGGAAAATTTCACGTACATAAATACCTATGGCATTTCCTTGATCAAATTGAGTAATATTCAAATACTCGGGTTGAATAACCGTTTTACCGGTTTTATCGATAAAGCCATAGAAGGGAATATTATTGACTTTTAATTTTTGGATCATGCATCGTCCGTTTTTAAATTCAGGATATCGAATACCCATTACTCCGGGTATACTGGTATCGGCTTCTTGGTTCCAGACCAAATCATCCCTAAAATCAATAACCAATTTAGCATCTTCGTTAATGAAACCCCATTGATTCCCCACCCGTACGGCTGCTAAACCTTCACTAAATGAGGTAATCTCATCATATTGGATATTTTCAGTTTGCCCATTTGCTGTTATTGGAAGTATCAAAAGCAAAGTAAGAATCGTGATAAAATTTTTCATGATTGTATAATTTAATGTTTTTTATAATTCGCTAGAACATGATGTTCGAGTAAATCATACTTTTTAAATCTTTAGGAAGTCCGTCTCTTATGTCTTCCATTTCACCTAACGAAACGTACTGTCTTAGCAGAATAAAAGTGGTATCAATATATTGTTCCGCTACTTCATCGCTATATTCAAAATCGTTGACTGCCGAAGGGCCATCATGTTTTCTGACCAAATCAATGAAATCTGCCATTTGCTTGATTTTTGGTCTATTTTTTCTAATCGTCCATCCGTTTACATAAACGGCCTTTAAAAACATCGGGAACTGAGCGATAAGTTGCAGCGATTCTTCTATAGGTATTATATCCCTAAGGGCATGAAGAATGGAAGATAAAATTCTACCAGCCTTGTCTTTGTTCTCCCCAAGGTTCATCTCCTTGGTATATTTTTTGAGGAAGGTGTTACCTTCGGTTGCGTATTGATTAAAATTAAGTGCCATAATTTTTTGTTTTAAGTTAAACTTAAAGTTGGCAACAAATACTTTAATTCGGAATGACCTAGGTCATGTAGTGATTACATGGGAGAAGGGAAAACCAACTTGGTTTTACGCAATATTTAGTGCAATTTCAACCATCTCATTAAAAGAAGTTTCCCTTTCAGCTGAGGAAGAATGCTCACCTGTGACCAAAGAATCGGAGATAGTAAGAATGGCCAACGCCTTTACATTGTATTTCGCAGCAATGGTGTATAGTCCTGATGCCTCCATTTCAACACAAAGAACACCGTATTTTGCCCATAATTTATAGGCATCCCGGTCATCCTCATAAAACTCGTCAGCAGATAGCACATTGCCGGCTTTTATTGGTATTCCTTTTTTACGTGCATATAAAGAAGCTTTTAACAGTAGGTCAAAACTTGCTGTAGGGGAATAATCGGCATTGATAAAACGCGAATTATTGATTCCTGAGGTGGTTGAAGCGGCCATGGCCAGAACAATGTCCCGAATTTTAATGTCTTTTTGGAATGAACCTGCGGAACCTACTCTGATGATGTTCTTCACTCCATACTCGTTGATCAATTCATGATAGTAGATCATTGCAGAAGGTATACCCATACCACTGCCTTGCACCGAGACCCTTTTGCCCTTGTACGTACCTGTGTACCCTAGCATACCACGTACTTTGTTATAGCAAAATG
>JABDKZ010000284.1 GCA_013001935.1 Maribacter sp. | reverse complement strand
TAAACGATTTTACCTACGATGAATTCTGTGAATGGATTTGGATTTCGTGTAACTATACACCCTTTATGAGTTTAGTAAAGAAAAACGGCTGTGAATATGCTGATGGGGGTTTGGGTTCCATGGTTCCTATTGAAGAGGCGATAAAACGAGGCGCCACAGAAATCGATGCTATAATTTTACAGACCGAAACAACTCTTTTTAATAGAATGCCCTCAAAAAATGCATTTGCCCTGTTAACTGCGATGTTCGCCTTTATGTTGGATCGGATTGAGCACCAAAATATCCGCATTGGAAAGTATGTCGCAAATCATCACAATGCCGTGATTAATTTTTATTATACCCCTGCGGTGCTGACCACGAACTCATTGATTTTCAATAAACAAAAAATGACCACGTGGTGGGAAAGCGGATATAATTTTGCGAAATATAAGAACCTGGAAACCTCTCAATTGGATTTGACCTTGGAATAACCTGTAGGCAATATTAAAAGTACAAGACTTAAACTACAGGATGTATGGCAGCTCGTTTTTAAATGTTTAATTGCAATTACCAAAGACCTCCAATTTCCTTTTTAACAAAAGATAGGGCCGTAGCCGACGGTGATTGCTTGTCCATTGTTTCATTCAAGACATCTTCCCGTAATTTATCAGCAGAATCGGTTTCACTCATGGCCGCCTTCCGAATCATTTGTATAGTTGCGCTTTTAGCGGCTTTGATGATATTCCAACAGTCATCGGATAAGTAGATTTGCTGTGATAAATTATGATCAAATTCATTCTCAATGGTCTTTATCAGCAAATTTTCATAGTCATTTTTATTCGCCGATTTTGGTGCCACACGTACTACTAAACTAGGGATAGCTATGCGCTCTAAGAACAAGGCCATTCGTTCATACGCTTGAAGACGAATTGGTAGCGTATTTTGCTGGGTGTCCTTGTGCAAAAGAAACCGACGCCTGCCTTCCTCATTGTTGGTGTGCATTCTAAAAAAATAAAACGCAATGGCCCCTACAACTACTGAGGGTAATAAAAATGCGAATAATTGAAAGATTTGATCTCCTGTCATTTTGATTGGTATTTAGTTTGGTTCACGCAAATTAAAACGCAGGTTTTTTTGAAAAAGTATTTCCTATTTCAATTAGATATTATTTTAGTTTGAAGACTTCATGTTTTCCTTCACCATCGTATAAAACTCCTTGTAATTGGGATGAAGTTTTAGATTTATGCCTTCCTTAAAATTACCATCCATACCTATAGCGTGTACTCTCGTGCGGTCTATTGAAAATTGATTTTGAAGTACTGCTCCCACGGCTGATGCTTGCTCGGCTGCTGTATCTAATTCCCCGGTCATGCTCAGTCCTTCAATGGTAATGGATACCTTAGGATTTGCCTTGAGAATATTTGCTATTTTTTCTAACCATGTCACGCCTTCTGTTTTAACAGTTGCTCCAGAGGTAGTGCCAAAAAGTGATTCTAATGTAGTTGCGATAATCACTGAACCATTACTTACACCGATTTTGGCATTCTCTCCTAACGTTTGTTTGGCATTGGTCAAAACAACGATGGCCGTTGAATCGTTGGAGGCGATTGTATTGTTAATAGCCTTTAATTGATTTTCTTTCTCCTCTAACTTTGCCATTACCATATTTATGTTTTCCGAGTTCTTATTAGATACTTCGGCAAAACTATTGAGGTTTTTTAGTAAGGTGGCATTTGCATCTTGGAGTTCTTTGACCTGTGCCTCAAAAGACTCCGCTCGTGCGACACCGATCCGCTCATTCTTTTTAGCTAGGGTAACTTCCGCATTGGCGGCATCTAACTCAGTCTTTAATGTTGCGATTTCAGCAATAAGATCTTTCTTCTTCTGGGCGAACAAAAGAGAAGATGAGACAAATAAAACGCAAACTGTAAGTATAATTCGATTCATAGGCTTTAGTATATTTTTCATGCAATTAATGCTGATTGGCAAAACACAAAAATAAATCATTAATTGTTCTCTCGAAAATGCTTTCCCCCTAAGTATTTACAATTTTGAAGTTCTTGCATCCCATTGAAATCCACTAGGGCTTTTTCATATCCGTAGGTTGACCTTAGATCACTATGGAGAAAATCGTCATCAACATTTACTTGAATATCATCCATGGTGAATTGGCATGGGTGCTCATATCCTGCGGCATGCGTTATTTCAACCAGTTCTTTTCGAAATGTCTTAAAGTACTGTGCCAATCTATCTGATTTTAAAGGCACGCTTATTCCAGCCTGCAACCATTTGCTTTGCGTGGCAACACCAGATGGACACCGATTTGTCTGGCAAATTTGTGCTTGTATGCAACCAATACTCATCATGGCTTCACGGGCAACATTTATACAATCGGCACCTAAAGCAAAAGCCATGGCCGCCTTTGCAGGAAAGCCAAGTTTACCACTACCTATAAATACGATGCGATCGGTTAATTTCTTATCTAAGAACAATTTATAAAGACTGGAAAAACCATAAACCCAAGGTAAGGATACATGATCGGCAAAACTGGGAGGGGCTGCACC
>JABDKZ010000231.1 GCA_013001935.1 Maribacter sp. | reverse complement strand
CTCTATCCCAAATTAAAGATTTTTCAGGTTGAATTTGATGCCCAGCCTTGATTTTTCCCTGAACTTCTTTAGAATTATCACTGATGTATTTTGGATTAATATACCGATTGAAATACTTAAAATCTGAAGCTAAATTTTCATCATTTTCGATTTTGAATTTGCCCATTTTCTGGTAATAACCTTGCCCAAAATTATAAACTTCGTTTATGGCATTCAACATCAACTTATCTTCGGCTTTTTTTGCAGTGACAGTTTTAGTGTCAATTCCTGATAGGATCTGAACCAAACTAATCCCTAAACTTTCTACATCTTGCCGTCCCAGGTTAGACCCAATAGACAAAGATAAATTATCCGCAGGCGCAGCGATAAACAAAAAACTGGTTTGAGGCATTCCGCCACTATGCATAATGATGTGTTGTCCCAAATAAGGACGCACCGAAATTCCTAAGGCATATTCATTCCAACCCTGGTCGCCCAAAGGTTCAAGCATCAATTCAACTGTTTCAGGTTTTAGAATTTTTCCATTTTTCAAGGCAATTCCCATTTTAACAATATCCTGAACGGTTGAACGTACCCCGCCGGCTCCAAATCGACTACTAATGTCCAGATATTCACCATTTTCGATTTTGCCTCCATTTTTAAAATAGCCACGAACTCGATTCGGAACAATCGCAATCGGGTCATCCATCATGGTATTTTCCATGTTTGCGGGTACCCAAATGTGTTCTTTTAAAAAATCTTCGTACGATTTACCACTTACTTCTTCAATCACCGCACCCAAAAGGTTGTAGCCATAACTCGAATACCTCCAATCTGTGTTTGGCTCAAAAAGTAATTCCCAATCTTTAAAAATATCAATCGCCATTTTTGTAGAGTAAGGTTCTTTGATATGTTTTTCCTCTTTGCTGTCGCTTCGATAATGGGAAATCCCTGCAGTGTGAGATAATATTTGGCGAATCGTAATAGGATGTTTTTTCTTCGGAAAAGATGGATAATACGTTTGTACTTCAGCATCCAAATCGATCTTACCCATTTCCCAAAGTTTCAAAATGGCTATGGCGGTCATAGGCTTTGTAGTTGAAGCAATTTGATACGAAGATTCGGGTTTTGCTTTGACAAGATTTTCAATATCTGCCAAACCCCACGCATTTTCATAATAAAAATCGTTGTGCTGGAGTGCCACAGAAACAGCAGGGGCTTTGGTTTGCTTTTGCCATGCCTGAATTTTGGATTCGATTTTGGCTAATTTTTCTCCAATAACAATATCACTCGTTTTCTGAGAAAACATGTTTTGAGCGCAAAGCATTGTTAGTACAATTAATAGATATAGTTTTTTTAGTTTCATTTTATTCTTTTTTAATGTTGGCAAGCGTTCTATAGTAATCGTGTTAGTGTTATCGTTATTTTTTCGGTTTTACCTTCTGAATTAATTATTACTAGACTAACATTTTCACCTTCTTTTTGTAAAAGTTCTCTATAATTTTCTAGATCTCCAGAAGAATCTTTATTTATAGAAATCAATTTATCTCCTTTTCTTATTCCTTTTTCATAGGCGGAACTTGTTTTCCCAATCTTATCTATTATAATACCACTATCCAACTTTTTAAGTCTAATTCCGCTTAATGGAAATTCGAATGATTCTCCGAATTTATTATTTGGTTTTAAGTAAAGTAAAGAAGATGAGTAATCTAGGATTAGATTAAATCGACTTATTACTTTCCCTCCCAGGATCCCCAAGTAGTCTTTATAACTGCTAACGCCATATTTATCATTTGCTATTGAAATAACCATTTCGCTTAAATTAAATCCACCGATGTTCATTGATTTAATTGCAATATCTTCGGAAATAGATTTATCGTGTAAGTTTTCAAATTCTGAAATTAGGCTTTTGCCAGCTTTTTGACTTAATTTATTCTTCTCATTATAGGGCGTGTTTATAAAAAGCGTTAAACTCGCTCCACTATCAAACAAAATTCTATCTGTAAACGACTCGCCATTATTTAAGGTAATAGAAATGTCAAATTGAGGAATAGGTATTCCATTTGTAAACTCAAAAGGAATAGTTGCATAACCTATAGTATCAACGTTTTCAATCTTATCATATAAAAGTATTTTCTGACTTTCGTAATCAATTTTTGCAATGTATCTCTTGAGTAAACTATATCCGATAATTCCATCAAAATCTCTTTCTAACTTATCCTTTATCTTAGTTAAATCAGTAAGTACCAAATGAGTACTATCTATTTCAATTATATTTTGAAGAGTTAATTTTTGGTTAAGAATAACTTCATATGATTTTGTTCCGCCAGCACCAGACGCATTTTCTTTATAATTTGCTTTTAATCCTAATGTGTTTGCGGTTGTAGAATCTAACAAGTCAGACGTGGCTCCAGTATCAAAAACAAAGGTCCTAGCCTCAGTATTATCATTAATATTAACTTTTAGTAATATTATTCCATTTTTTAACTCGAAAGGAATTTCTTCTATTTGTGCATTTAAATGCATAGAAATGATGCATGTTAAAAGTAAAGTACCAATTATTGTTTTCATTATATATAATTTTTGATAGATCGCATAGTTGTTTCCAAATTGTCTTGACACATAGTGTTAATAAGATGTTTTTCTTAACGGTTGTTTACGTTTAGTATAAGAAGCCCAGTATATTTTAATACTTTGTGTTTGCATATGCATTGTTAGTTTTTTTTTTAGTTATTTCTAAAAGCCACTCCTCCCTACTTTATTTGAAAAATAGTAATAGTGATCAGTTTAACGGTTTAGGTGGTCTTAGATGTTTCAGTGTAAAAAGCAGGATGACCTGTAATACAAGCACAATTATTTTTGGATTAATTTCTAAGAAATTAATAAAAAGTGCAGCGTGCATTCCAATATATAACCACAGTAAAACAAAGCCCCATCTCTTGCGGACGATTGTGTAAAAGGCACCTATCGAGAGCAATATGCCCATTATTAGTATGTAGGTATAATAACCTTTTACACTAAAGGGGACTAACTGTTCATTTGCCCGGGTATTGATGAATTCTTTTACTTCCAGGGTTGCTTCGGCTAATTCTGGGAAATTTATAAGTTCCATTGTTTGGGCAAGCAATGATCCTCCAACACCAATACGAACAAGTCCGTACCCTAGTAAGAGTATTGCAATTAATAACCCTATTTTGTTTTTCATATTTTACCTGTTTTAATACCTGTTAGATCTACTGTTTACGATAACATCAAGGAGCTAATTGAGTAATCTTCAATTGAGGAATGAAGCCTAAATGTTTAGTATAGCACCTCGTATTAGTGCGTGCCGTACTCGGTTGCATTTAGATTTTTTTCAATCTTTCAATTTCTTTTTGATAACCTTCCTCGTTTCCTAATTTTAATTTTTTTGAAACCACAATAGCAGACCTATATGTTTCAATTGACTTATCTATTTGGTTTGTTTTCTCATATAGCGTAGCTAAAGTGTTTAAAAACTGAATGTACTTTGGATATGCTTCGGCCGCTCTTTTGTACACCGTAATTGCTCCCAAATTATTCTCTGCATTGAGCAATTCTATAATTATGCCAACGTAATCAGCGGCTGGCCTCCGGGCATTTTGTCCATACTTCTCTCTTAGTTGCTGCTCACCTTTTAAAAATGCTTCGTCACTATAGTTCTTTTGCAAATCTTCGGAAGCTTTTAAATCGGAAAACACAAATTTCAATCCATAATAATTAAGTAATAAACGAGAATCATCATGCGCTTCATCTCCAGGAATTTCCTCATGTTTCCAGCGGAAGTTCTTAGGTGTACGCTGCTTAATTACATCCACATAGCGCGCTAATTCTTGGCGCATCCCCCAGCCTTCTTCTCCACCAGTTCCAAAGTAAACGGCTTTATCCAGGGAACGATTGGAATTAAAAAATTCTTTCGCTTGCCCGGTCATTTCCTCTTTATTCCACCATAAAGCAGGTGCCTGGATGATGAATGCATCGAATAATGCTGGTTTATTCATCAGGGCATAGGTACTAAATAGCCCTCCAAATGAATGTCCTTCCAAAAGGCGATACGGATGCGTTCGGAAGTTTGACTCAACGAAAGTAATTAATTCTTTTTCTAAAAATTGAAGAAAATCAGGAGCGCCTCCACTTTGTGGTATGTCAGTATTAGCTCCTGCATAAGCATCTTCGCCGGCTTTTGATGGCGTTAAATCTCTTGCCCTATCCAAACTTTCTA
>JABDKZ010000229.1 GCA_013001935.1 Maribacter sp. | reverse complement strand
AAAATAGAAATATTATTGTGGATTATTTGCTTTCAAAGAACCAAACAATAAAAAAACCAAGAACGCAAGGCCTAAATATCCCAATAATTCATACGAGCCAAAGGTTGAAAAACACATGCTAAAAATTGGGGGTGCCAAGGCGCTAGCCAGAATAAGTAACCCCATTATCTTACCCGTAATGGCCCCAAGGTTACTACGCCCATAAAAACGGGGCCAAACAATAGCGTTAAGTACAGCAAAAAACCCTCCCATGATACCAAAACCCGCTATTAATAAGGGAATGCCAAATGGAGTAGGTAAATACAGGAAACCGATTGAAGCAATGAGCCCTCCAAAAATCATGAGATACAAGTACCATTTTAATCGTAGATAGTCACTTAAGAAATTAAATAGGGTAGAAATCGTAACCGCTACTACTGATCCCGGTAAGAATATTGATATGGCATCTGATTTGGGATAACCTTCACTGGCAAAGATGGAAACTACATGAAAGGTTAGGCCCGTTATAAAGAAACTATTAAAGGCCAAAATTAATCCGTACATCCAAAAAGCACGTGTTCCTTTGGCCTCTTTTAAGGTAAACTGTTTACCAACAATCAATGATTCAACCTCTAGTTCAACTGTTTTCGCAGCCCCATCGGGTAATAAACCGTGCTCTTCGGGTCTATTCTTGTATAATTGCAGTATAAACAAGCTAAATACCAAAAGGCCAAGTGCGAGAATCTGCCAAGCACTTTCCCAACTATATCCTTCTATCAAATAATTTATCCATAGGGGTGAAGACGAAAATCCAAATGAAATAGCGACGCTACTAAGCGCATTTACCTTTCCCCTATTTTTATCAAACCAAATCATGATCATATTTCGCGAGGCCATGGTCAAGACCCCTTGCCCAGAAAAACGAAGCATAAAGAAAAGCAAGGTCATGATGATAAAAGGTACCATCCAAGAATCCTGGTTCAGTGTTGCTTTCATGAAATTGCTCATATGGGCAGACCATGAACATAGCCATAGTGACAAAGCCAAGGTTAGGGCTGCAAAAAATGCCACATAACGTGCACCATACTTATCGAACCAAATGCCTGCCCGGCCTATAACCAAAGCACTTAAAATAGTGCCTATCATATAGGAATTACTGAATTGATTGCGCGATAACCCAAGCGCGTCCTTAACAGGATCGGTAAACACAGATACGCCTATCGTTTGCCCTGGTATACTACAGAAAATACCCACGGTACCAATAAATAGGACTATGTAGCCATAAAAAACTGGGCTTTTAGATGGATTTACCACTGAAAATCGGTTGGGGTTGAGCATGCTTTGATAGTTAGCGACTAAAATACGTGTTTGCTTTTAAAGTCTTATATAATTACGGTTAAGCCTAGGCAAAGAAAAGGTTGTAAACTAGGAATTATCGATCTTCTTAATTAAGTTTGAAATTCGCATTAAAAGTATAAATATGAAGAAGCTATCTTTCGCCAAGATCCTAATTTGTTCTGTTATTTTTGTTGGGTTATACACCTCAGCGCAATCCCAAAACATCCCCAGGGAATTCTACCAGCTTAAAACCTATATTTTGGAAAATGATAAACAGGAGGCACTTACAGATGCCTACCTCAAGAATGCTTATTTACCGGCCTTAAAAAAGATAGGCATCGATAAGGTCGGGGTATTTAAGCTAAGGTCAAATAAATTCACCCTTGCAAATAAAATTTATGTTTTAATCCCTTTTAAATCGTTAGACCAGCTATATTCTGTGGATAGAGATCTTTCCAGTGATGCCACCTATATTATGGCCGGTGAATCGTATCTTAAAGCACCACATGATACCCCCCCTTATCTACGAATGGAGTCTACAATACTCAGGGCATTTAAAGACATGCCAATGATGCGACCTTCTGCGGTTGAAGGAGCTCGGGAAGACCGAATTTATGAGTTAAGAAGTTATGAATCCGCGACAGAGGAGATTTATAAAAATAAGGTTGAAATGTTCAATGCCGGTGGGGAAATTGCTCTTTTTGAAGCATTGGGATTCAACGCTGTTTTTTACGCCGAGGTACTTTCCGGAAATAAAATGCCGAATCTTATGTATATGACAACGTTTAAGAATCAAGAAGTAAGAGACGAACGTTGGAAAGCTTTTGGAGCCGCACCCAAGTGGAAGGAACTATCAGCCATGCCAAAATACCAAAATAATGTATCGCATATAGATAGAATGTTTTTATATCCTACCGATTACTCGGATTATTAAAGGCTACTCATTCTTTTTTGGAAATGGTAAACTCTACCCTTCTGTTTTTCCTTCTTCCTTCTTCCGAGGCATTACTGGCAATTGGTTTTAAACCCCCTTGTCCTTTCCAAAATATTCTACTATCCACTAATCCCAATTGTATTAAATAATTTGATACTGCTTCAGCCCTTTTGTTAGAAAGTGATAGATTGTATGCCTCAGAACCTACAGAATCCGTATGTCCATTTATAGCAATGTACAGTGTACCATCCTCCTTCAAATAGTCATAGATCCTTTGCATTTCCTTTTTGGCCGTTTCGAGTAATTGATACTCATCAAAATCAAATAAAACATTTTCAAAGACGTGGGTCTTATCCAATTCAAATGACCCACTACTCGACTTCGCAGTTATTGAAAGTGGTTTTTCTACAAAATCCGCAGGCTCGGCCGATTCAAGCAATACCATATCAACATAGTAATAAGCCCCTTGCTTGGCATTTCTTTTGGTCTTGAACAATCGAGTGCGTTTATTATTCTTGAAATTACCAATGCTTACAAAATTCTCATTGCCTTTTGCTTTGAACTCGGTATGTATCAAAATCCAGTCTTGCGTATCTGAGTAGAAGTTAGAATAGCCTATTTCCATAAGATTGTATTCATTATCGCGGTCTTTGTACAAATGCATTTTCGATAGTTCTTTTCGTATCGGAAAATGCAATACGTTCTTTGAAAATAATACTCCGAACTCCTTGATGGCAAAATCTGATCTTTCCGCTAGACTAATATAGAATGATATCTTGTATTTTTTTCCTTTAACCAGGGTCTCGGTTAATTCAGCTTGCAGGTATTCGCGATAATCCCCAGGTGCGTACAAATACAAGCCGGCATATCCTACGCCAAAATCTGCAGGTTGCGTTCCATTGAAATTTTTTGGAGTACCCATGGCAGTACTGCAGCCATTAAAGTAATCTGTTGAGCCTATCGTAGGTGTTGACCAGTTTTGCACATCTTCCTCAAAATTCCCCAACTGTTCAGGGCAATTTTCAAATTCCTCAAAACTGGGATTTTTTATCAGGTTTTGGGATGTAACCATATGCGTGCACAGCATGCACAAAAGCAGAGCGATATGTTTTTCAAGCGAAGGCAAAATATTTTGAACTATAAACCTTTTCTAAAGTAGTAAATTCAAATAGAGCTTTGGGTAATGCCTAAGAATCATTCGTTAAATGGTATTTTAAGCGCGATATACAGTCTGTCAATTCTAATATTTAGTGGTGAAAATTTCAACTACACCAATTCAAGACATGCTATAAGCATCTAAAAATCAAACTTGTAAGTTACCCCACCAAGTATTTGAAATCCCTGAACCGGGTAATTTGCCCATTTTTGGTAGTTGTTATTAGCAATATTTGCGGCATTTACAAAAATCGAAAGTTGATTATTTACACGATAACCCAGATGGGCGTTTGCATCAAAAAAGCTATCCAAAGTTATCAATGTAGCGTCTATTGCCCCTGGCGGCGGATTTTGTACCACAATCGTTGAAAAATCCTCACGTTCACCAACATAGAATAGATTAACTCCCATATACCAATTTTCATCTATTTGGTAATCCATAAACAATGACCCTTTTAGGTTGGGCAAGTTCCACGCAGGGTTATTGGTCTCGGTATCGTATTCATAAACCTCAGCATTGATGCCCAGGGTAAAATTTCGGTTTACATCTACATTCAATTCCCCGAATATCCCCAACGTTTTTATGTCATCATAAAACACCTCGAACGAATTACCATAATAATATCCCTTCCTATCATTCCTGAAACTGTTCTGAGGATTTAATATGTACAATGGTCTGCGGTTTTCTGCGGTGTAGGATCCCTTAATATTGTAACTTAAATTTGGTAAAAGTTGCCCTTTAAGACCTAGATAGGCATCATATTGTGCATCGGTGGGTTGAATGTTCAGTGTAGGTGAAACAAAAGGATTTTCTTTAACAAAATCGTAATACGAATTTTGCCTTAACTCCCCTTCAACTCCCCCATAAACGATAACATTATCATCCAATAAGCGATATGAGGCGGTTATCGCCGGGTAGACATAAAAGTTACTCTCGCTTGTCTCCATATCAAGCCCATATACAATATTGACCCCCAAATTCAGTGCAAGGTCATCTCTCAACATACCCAATGTTGGATTTATTCCTACTTGTAAATTGCTATAGGTAATGCCTTCATCGTTTACAATACTATTTACATTGGCGTTTGCAAAACTACCCCCCACATAATCCATACTTAGATTGATACCCAAAGATTCTTCAGCCATGGGAAATTCCATTCCCATACCAAAAGCCAACCTATTCTCACCAGAATCAACAGCATCCCAAAATCTTCTATATTTTAGTTTAGCATTCTTAAAATAGGCATCTTCAGCACTCATATAGCCATCTACCTCACCCATGTAATAATTCTGTCTTTCATCAATAGAGGTTATAGTCGCCATGTCGAAAACTCCC
>JABDKZ010000219.1 GCA_013001935.1 Maribacter sp. | reverse complement strand
AGGATAGGTCGTCTTAAATTACTGGGGGCAGCACTTATTTTCTACGCTGTTGGAGGGACCTCCGGGTATTGGCTAGATAATATATATCTGATACTGGCTGGCAGAGCCCTTCTGGGAATTTGCGTTGGAATTACCATGACCGTTGTTACCACCTTAGTGGCCGATTATTATCAGGGAAAAGCACGACAAAAGTTTGCTGGCTTACAAATTGCGATCATGTCTATTGGCGGGATTGTGTTTATAACCCTCGGCGGAATTTTAGCAGATATAGACTGGAGGGTACCGTTCTTACTTTATTTTTTCTCCTTACTTATCCTACCAGCCACCTATCTGTTCTTAAAAGAACCTGCTGAAGCAGTAGGTATTAAAAAAATACAGTCCGATAAAAAATCCCCGGCCATCATATGGGTGATCTTTGTCAATGTAATGTTGATGTGGATCATATTTTTTATAATTCCGGTACAGATCCCCTTTTATTTAAAATCGATAGGTATAGAAAAAAATACACTAATTGGAATTGCAATTGCTTCGAGTACACTGTTTTCTGCCGTATCGTCCTTTTCCTTTTCACGGATAAAAGATATCCTCGGATTTAGACAGATTTTTGGTATCGGATACCTGTTGATGGCCCTGGCGCACGCCACCATCGCTTTCGGAAATTCCTTTGAAATGGTGCTCCTGGGTATGCTTCTTGCCGGCTTGGGTATGGGAGTAATGATACCCAACGCCAATGTATTGGTTATGAAACTGGCACCTATGGAAATCAGGGGTAAAGATATAGGAAGATTAACCACCTTTTGGTTCATGGGACAGTTATTGTCACCGCTTGTTCTTTTACCTTTCTTGGATTTCTTCACGCAGGCCAATTTGTTTTATGTTCTGGGAGGTATCTTATTACTGCTAAGCCTGTTGTTTTTTGGTTGGTATATTCTTAAACCTAAAGAATTAACACCATAACCTTACTACGTGTATGGCCTTGCTATTTTTAAATGCAATTTGACATGATTCGTAAAAAACAATCCGAAAAAGCAGGCAAAAAAAACAATCCTATCATTGGTGGTTTACTTTTCTTGATCTCCATTCTTTTATTGGTTATCACAGGCCCTCTGGGATTCGTTTATGGTATTTTTCATACGCTGTTCAAAAAAGGTTTTAAAGGAGTAGGTGAATACTTTTTAAAGATTGCAATTTCAATAGATCAGCTGGGAAATGTACTTATGCAGCATTTGCTGAATGCCTTATGGATCAAAAAAGGTGGCTACTCTTTTGGTAATAGAGATGAAACCATCTCCAGCGCCTTGGGTAAAAACAGAAAATTGGGTACCCTTACTGGTTTTGGAAAAGCAATAGATGCCTTTCTGGATACGATAGATCCAAATCATTCATTGAATTCTATAGATTACTATATTGAACCTTCCGACACTATAATAGATAAACTTGCCTGGATTCAGTTAAAAGACCACAAAATTTTATGCGTACGCAGTAAGGGAAAACAACTGTTTTATATTCCAGGAGGTAAAAGAGAAAAGGGAGAATCCAATGTCGCCGCCCTTAGTAGAGAAATTAAAGAAGAATTGGAAGTTACCCTTAACGCTTCGTCTATAAAATTTGTAAAGTCATTTGAAGCACAAGCAGATGGGCGAGAACCGGGCATTTTTGTTAGAATGACCTGCTACATGGCCTCGTATACAGGAACCCTTAAAGCAGCTGCGGAAATTGAAGAATTAGCATGGCTTGGGTACAGCGACAAACCAAAGGTTTCCAAAGTTGGTCATCTTATTTTTGACCATTTAAAGAAAGTAGGGAAGTTGGATTAATTATCGATGAATCATTTCAATAAGAATTTTGTTACTTTTACCCGCGTTTAACACGGCATAATTGCCATTTTTTAGATCATATGATTGTATTGGGAATAGATATTGGTGGTACTGGAATGAAAGGAGCTTTGGTGAACGCCGTAACCGGTGAAATGACAACCAAACGTTTTAGAATCCCAACCCCCGCCTCTCGTAAGCCAAAGGCAATGGCCAAGGTGGTTAAACAAATAGTGGATCATTTTGATTATTCAGGGCCTGTAGGGTGTGGATTTCCCTCGCTTATTAAACATGGAGTTTGTAAGTCTCAGGGCAATTTGCATAAAAGTTGGATGAATGTAAATGTAAAAGAACTCTTTAGTGAAGCTACCGGTCTGCCGGTAACCGTTATTAATGATGCGGATGCAGCCGGTTATGCTGCCATGAACTACGGCATTGGAAAAGGGAAACTAGGATTTGTGGTTATGATCACCATTGGTACCGGATTGGGTAGTGGTGCTTTTTTGGATGGGGAGCTCATCCCAAATTTTGAGCTTGGTCAAATTCCTTATAAAAAATTCAAAAAAATTGAGGAATGGGCCGCTGCCTCTTCAAAGGAACGAGATGGTCTGTCTTACAAAGAATGGGGGAAACGATTCAATGTCTTTTTAGAATATGTTGAACTAATTATTTCACCAGACCTTATTATACTTGGAGGAGGAACCTCTAAAGATTTTGAGCAATATAAAAAGTATATTAAAATTGAAACTCCCGTTATTCCTGCAGGTCTTCAAAACCATGCAGGTATTATTGGTGCAGCCGCTGCGGCCTTACATCAAGGGCCCAAAGACTAGAACAAAAATTCTACTCGTAGAAGTAACTACTTTCGAAATTCTCTGTTACTTATTTCTTTTTCTATCCACTTCTTTTAAAAAGACCTTTCGAAGTCGTATAAATTTTGGAGTCACTTCCACATATTCATCTTTCTGAATATACTCTAACGCTTCTTCTAAAGAAAACTTTATAGCAGGTACAATTTTGGCTTTATCATCTGCCCCGGCTGAACGTACGTTCGACAATTTTTTGGTCTTGGTAATATTAATGACCATATCATCGCCACGGGTATTTTCACCAATCACCTGACCTTCGTAGATATCTTCTCCCGGATCTACAAAAAAGCGGCCCCTATCTTGTAATTTATCAATAGAATAAGGAATAGCTTTTCCATTTTCCATAGAAACCAATGATCCATTTTGCCGTTGAGGAATATCTCC
>JABDKZ010000185.1 GCA_013001935.1 Maribacter sp. | reverse complement strand
ATCCTATTCGTATTGGGATTATAGGTTTTGGAATTCGTGGCGAGCAACTCTGTCGTGCCCTGGGTTTTGCCACCAAGGAATGGAAGGAGGAAATGCGATTAGCGGCGCAAGAGATACCCAAGCACTCTGCCTTGGCCGATTTTGAGGCCCAGGACAAGCTCAATGTTAAGCTAACCGGAATCTGCGATATTTTTGACTATCGTGCCAATAGGGCCCTAAATTCCTTCAACACCGACGATAACAAAATAGAACGATTTCGTACCCATCAAGAAATGATTCGTTCTGGGAAAGTCGATGCTGTCGTCATAGCTACTCCCGATCATTGGCATGCGCCTATGGCAATCGATGCATTGGAAAACAACATTCATGTGTATCTTGAGAAACCCATGACACATACGGTTGAGGAAACCTACAGACTGCGTGAAGCAGCGCGTAATTCCAAAGCCGTATTTCAGGTAGGGCACCAGCATAGGCAGACCATGAGCTTTCAAACGGCCAAGGACATTATCCAAAAAGGAACGATTGGGCATGTATCGCTCATACAAACAAATACCAACCGGAATGATGACAATGGCGCCTGGACGTATGACATTCACCCTGATGCGAGTCCGCAGACCATTGATTGGGAATTGTTCCTGGGATCTGCGCCCAAAGTACCTTTTAATAAAAACTTTTTCTTTAGATGGCGTAAATGGTGGGCTTATGGGTCCGGACTTTCGGGTGATCTTCTCTCCCATGATTATGATCGTCTGAACTGCGTTTTAAATATGGGAATTCCGGATTCAGTAATGACCTCCGGGGGTATTTATACCCATAGGGATGGACGAAATGTTCCCGATGTCTTGAATGTGAATATGGAGTATCCCAATTTTAGTACGGGAGGCAGTCAAAAGAAGGGTAAGGAAAAAGGAATGACCTTTGCCTATAGTGCTACTTTGGGAAACGGATTCAGCCGTCCTACGTATCTTATGGGTCATGACGGCACCATGGAACTTGGTAACCGATTAACGATTTGGCCCGATGGGGGTTCTACACGATATGCTGATATGGTTGAAGCAAAGACAATGAACCCTGGAGTACCTATTTACCAATACAATCCGGGAGCCTCTACCCCAGATGCCGTAGCATCGGCGACCTCACAGTATTTTGCCGATAAAGGCCTTATGTGGACATACATTAACGGAGCGCGTGTAGATTCTACATTTCTGCACATGCGTGAATGGTTGAGCTGCGCACGAAATGGCGGAAGCGTAAGTTGCGGTATCAAAGAAGGTTTTGAAGAGGCCATCTCGTCACATATGGCTGGTCTTTCCTACAAATTGGGAAGACGTATCACTTGGAATCACGAACACGAATTATTAGAACCTATAGACAATATTGACTTTGATGAGGTATTACTTGCACCAATGTAGCAAGAAGTACCAAGTTATATGATTTGTTGAATTAGCCATCAGCGGGCCCTTAGGCCCGCTGTTTGTTTTTTGTCATTTTCAGCGAATTAATGACCAAATTGACCCGTCTAATTATACCAATGGCAATCCCAGGATTGAAAGAATCAAGGACTATACTGCCTGTAAATGCATTAAGATTCAGTTTTATGCAATAAAACGCAGGATTTTGTTCCAAATACTGAGAATATTACGACGAATAGTTAAATTGATAAAACTTAATTGAAATATTATCAAATTGTTAAATACGGGCTTTAAAACTGATATATGTCATATTTAATGGCCTAAAACAGCTGTATTTTTGGGTAATTCATAAAGCAATAGTCATGCAAGTCAAAAAGAATCCAAATGTTGATTTAAATCGAAATAGTGGCCTCTATTTTGTTATAGGCCTTGCCCTAGTTCTCTTTCTCACATGGAGGGCTTTAGAGTATAAGTCTTATCCTAAACCCGATAAGATTGTAGAAATGTTGAACGTAGTAGACGATATTAAGGAAGATGTTCCGATTACAGAACAGATAAAAACACCTCCACCACCACCTCCACCATCGGCTCCAGAGATTATTGAAGTTGTAGAGGATGCTGCCGAAATTGAGGAAACAGTGATTGAGAGTACAGAATCAAGCCAAGACCAAGTAATCGAAGAGGTAGTTGATGTTGATGATGTTGAGGTAGGTGATGAAGATGAGGAAATTTCAGTTCCTTTTGCCATTATTGAGAATGTACCTATTTATCCCGGTTGTGAGAACGCCAAGGGTAATGATGCACGTAAGGCCTGTTTCCAAAAGAAAATCCAAGAGCATATTATGAAAGAATTCCGCTATCCACAGATTGCAGCGGAAATGGGTATTCAAGGGAGGGTATTTGTTCAATTTGCCATCAATTCCAAAGGACAAATTGATCGCATAAGAACTAGAGGCCCAGACCCAGGTTTGGAAAAAGAAGCAGCTCGTATCGTAGGTTCATTACCAAAAATGACACCGGGTATGCAAAGGGGTAGAGCGGTAACGGTGCCTTACAGTATTCCTGTAAACTTTAAACTGGCTACCCAATAAAGTTAAAAAGTAAATGTTTCCTAGATTGTAAAGAGTGGAACGGTCATTCCTGTGCTTCTTGATAGTCAATTAGCTTTTGAGGTCCTTCCAACAGAATACGTACAATTTGCAAAGTGCCATCATCCTTGGTGGCAATTTGCCATTTTATAAGGGATATGGTGCCGTTTTCTATTTCAATTCCCGTAATACTTCGCGGATGAACACAGCTACCATCATTAAAAAACGGAATGTCCCCAGGCTCTGGAAAACGGGGCCTGTGGGTATGTCCGGCTATGGTGATCAATAGCTCATTTTTTAAAATCCATCGCTTTATACGCTTTTCTACCTTAATTAATTCCTTATAATTCTTGGCAGGACTCGTGGGGTCCGCAATCCCCCAAACCTGTAAAGGTTGCCATAAGACACGAACCAGAAACCGACCCCAACGCCAAAACGTATAATTCCACCAATCAGCTTGATGACCGTGTGTTAAAAACAGTTCTTGTTGGGTGACTTTGTGCTTTAAGACCACACCCTCATGATAGGTTATGCCCTGAAAAAGATCTTTGTCCTTGTCATCAATAGGTTCAAAATAGCTAGACAAATGCTTTTTTACATAGGCTTCGTCCTTATACACCATATCATGATTACCCCAAAGCATATGCAACCTATTTTCTAGATGGTACTTTCGTAAAAGTTGAAAAACGTTCTTATGGGCCTCGAAAATGGGTTCAAAGGAGCGGTTTTCCCAAAGTTCGTCCCCATCACCTATTTCGCAATATTGAAATCCGTTATTATAGTAATGTTTTAAGGCATGATAATAGATGTTTCGATTGTTGGCAAAATCATCGGCAAAACTGTTGTCCCCTCTATGGCAATCGCTAAAAAGAATGAATTTTGAGGTATCATCAAAAGGTACCACTTTGGCATTCTTGTATGCTCTTGATAACCTGAAATTATACGACATGCATGATTTTTGTATAAATATCCAAAAAATCGAGGAATACCCTTAGCTTTCCTTTAACAAAAATGTACCTCATATTTTGTAATTTTACCGATCCCTGGTAGACCAATACTACCCACTTTGATTATAAATGTCTTAGAATAAGCAGTATGGGAGAATTATACGAATCAGAATTTCCGTTACAACGTTATATCAGTTTCCATAAATTGTTGGAGGAGTATGACCGCATGGCCGAAGGCGAGGATGAGTTTTTGGCGCAACGTGCAAAACATGTCCTAGAAGCCCAAGCGCCCTATCCGGAACTGAGGGATGGTTTTACAGATGTCGCCTTGTTGAAGAAATACAAAAAGGTTATAAAGATCATTCTACAGGATTCTTTTTCAAGTGTGCTGTCCAAAAATGAGATCAAGGTAGCTTCCCTTCCTTATTATGATATAACCTTCAATGGCTCTGAACGCTTTGAACAAATTCTGGCCGCAGCAGGAGAGAATTATGAATTAAAGGTGCGAGGAGTGCCAGAGGAGCTTAGTTACATAATGGGCTGCACCGTAATTTTAAATTTTTATTACGGGTTTAAATTGGATTTTAAACGTCCTTTGTTCTATGATATTCCCGATAAGAAGGGGGTCATGAAGCATTACCGTATTCTGTACAATGCTGATTTTATTGAATTACTACCTACTGATAAGGCCAAGGATTTAACGCAAGACGATGTTAATGAATTGTTGGAAAATTTTGACAATATAGAAATCTGGAAAGAAAAAATCCCACCCGGTAGTTTTATTTCCAAAGGCTTTGTAATCTCCAATATGTTCGATGCTACTTCTGAAGCTGCCATCTCAGCGATAAAATCGAGCTTGATCTCAAATGATAAGAGACTGGGCGATACTTTTATAGCCAATGTGCAAAGTACCTTTAGATCTTTCTTTGATATTCAGGATATTAAGGTAGGATTTGTCACTTATAACGCTGAAGAGAATAGGTTTGAAAGAGTGCATGGCAAGAAAATGGTCAGTTATTTACTGCATAATACGGATATGGCATCCTGTGATGCCGCTTTATGTCAGAGTTCGTACCATAAACTGTTGGACGATAAGGATTATTTTGCCATCGCCGATGTGGATAAGTATTTTAAGATGTCAGGAGGTACCGCCCCCTATAAGGGCCTTAAGGAACAGGGGATCAAAAGTGCCATTTTAGCACCAATTGCCAATGAAGAAAGGCTCTTGGGGATTTTGGAATTGGTATCGACCAATGTAAACGAACTCAACAGCGTAAATGCCCAGAAGTTAGAGGATATTATGCCTTTTATCGTAACCGCGGTATTGCGTTCTGCTGCAGAGGAGGAGAATTTGATCGATGCCATAATACAGCATGAATGTACTACGGTACATTCCTCGGTTTACTGGAAATTCAGGGAAGAGGCCAAACGATTTATAGGTAATCAAATTGATGGGAAGCAACCTTCTTTCAATGAGGTGGTTTTTAAGGATGTGTACCCACTTTATGGGCAAATTGATATCAAGGATTCTTCCAAAGCACGTAATTCTGGCATTCAGAAAGACCTAATGATTCAATTGTCGACTATAAATACAATTATATCAAGAGCTTGGGAGAAGAACAGACTGCCTATTTACGAGGAACTTTTGTATCGTATAAACAATCTTCTTGCAGAAATCAAAGAGGTATTGAATACGAACAGCGAACAAGCCATTTTCGATTTTGTGAAAGAAGAAGTCCTTGAAGTATTTGAGCATTTAAAAGGAACTGATCAAGAATTGAAAGATTTGATTGTGACCTATGAGGAGGGGATTGATAGCAGTACAGAATCGTATTATGACCATCGTAAAAATTATGATGAAAGCGTAATGCGCATCAACAAAGAATTGGCAATGGTCATAGATCAACGCCAGGAGAATGCCCAGGACATGTTTCCCCATTATTTTGAGCGTTATAAGACCGATGGGGTTGAACATAATATGTACATCGGCGATTCCATTTCAGGCCAATTACCATTCAATCCATTGTACTTGAGCAATTTAAGGCTATGGCAATTACAGGTAATGTGTGAAATGGAAAATACCCATTACAACCTGAAGCCAGATTTGGCTGTGCCTTTGGATGTTGCCTCGTTGATGTTGGTTTATAGTACATCACTTTCCATTCGCTTTAGAATGGATGAAAAACGTTTTGATGTTGATGGTACTTATAATGCTCGTTATGAGGTAATCAAAAAGCGAATTGATAAGTCTTTTATTAAAGGGACCAACGAACGTTTAACTCAACCAGGAAAGCTTTCTATCGTATATTCCCAGAAAAAAGACGAGTTGGAATACCTAAGATATATCGGCTTCCTAAAATCTAAGGGGTATTTTACCAATAATATTGAAATTGTTGAATTGGATGGTTTACAGGGGGTTTCCGGACTTAAGGCGATACGTGTCGAAATACTTTACAAAAAAGGAGAGGAGACCAAGCAAACGTATACCTACGAAGACTTGATGGAAGAACTTAAAGCCTAGCAAAAACAAGTGCGTCGTTTAACCTGTCATCATGCGATCAGGACCAAAATAATGAAAGGCGATGGCAAAGGCTATAACAGAAAGCACGATTCCAATCATAAAAACGGTATAAGTAGTTCTGAGAATATTGTATTTTCTATTCAAAACCAAACCCAAAAAGTAAAGATCCTTGGTGAGGCTACTGTAAATATAATCCTTGTCCTGTATTAGCTCCTGTATGGCCCATTCATAATCGGGCAATTTCATTTTATGGAAGTTGCCAAAAAACAAAACATTAACTTTTTTATTTTTTACATCCTCTTTCGTGAATTCACCACTGGTAACATTAGGTCTAGTGGCCAAAACTGCAAGGGCCATAGAAACAACGCTAAAAGTAACGAAGATAATGGTGGGGTAGATTAGGTATGAATTAGAAGGATTGTCCAATTTTGGAATAAGGTTGGATAACACTACAGATATGATAATCGCGTTAACCGATAAGAGAATGTTCGCCTTTGTATCGGCAATGTCGCTCAAGGTCAAATGATTTTTTAAGGTGACCCTAAAAAGGGTTTGTATGCCACGATCCGGGCTTTCGGTCTTATACTTTGCCTTTAAGGCCTCCTTTTTTGCAATTTCTTTTTCGCTCTTTTGTTCTTTTTTAAGTTTTTTAATGTTTTTATCCTTCCCGGATTGCCAATGTTCTTTGGCATAATTGGTATAGTATTTATGTTCCTTCCTTAACATTTGTAAATTTGCTTGCAACCATTCTTTTGAGGAGTAATTGGCAATTCCTAAAAGTGAAAGTTCTGAGCGCAAGAGTTCACAGGTCTCCATATAACTTTTTTGCCCAAAATGGGAAGCATCGGCATCCCTTATAATTTGCTCTTTATCGGTTTTCGGTTCATAGTACCGTTTGGTTGCCATGATAATGTCCAAGACCTCTTTTATGCCTTCAGCACTATATCCTTGCTTTTCAAGGAATTTCTTGGCAATCGAACAACTTTTCTCCTCGTGCCCTTCACTGCCCTTAGTGTAGCCTGTATCATGGAGCCATGCGGCCAAAATAAGTGCTTCACTGTCCTGGGCATTTAGACTGTGGGAATTAATGATTTCTTTACTACTTTTAACCACACGTCGGGTGTGTGCTAAATTGTGGTATAAGTAGTTGCTGTCCAAATCATTGGTTAATAAATCAATAACAAAAGATTCAGTTTTTTGAATTATTTCCGACATATATAGTATTTTGTTACACCACCAAATTACGAAATTAAGAATTTATAATATTGTTATGCATAAATATTACTATTCGCTATTGCTTTTATTGATAATAACGAGTTGTGCTACCCATAAATCTAAATATGCTCCTCTGGAAAACGTTAATGATGTGCCTACAACCAAAATGGTTTCGCATACCATTTATTTGATCGGGGATGCAGGTTTGTCGCCACCTAATGAAATGAATCCAGCTTTGAAACTCTTCAAAAAAAGACTGGACAATGCCCAAAGTAATAGTACGGCTATTTTCTTGGGCGATAATATTTATCCTGCTGGCATGCCTGATAAAAAAGATGATAAGGAAGCGTACCAAGCGGCAAAAAACAATTTAGATGCGCAACTGAACACGTTGGAAGACTTTTCTGGGAAACCTATATTTATTCCAGGCAATCATGATTGGTACACTGATGGGTTAAATGGACTTGAAAGACAGCAAGATTATATTGGGAAAAAGCTGGATAATAAAAAGGTGTTTTTTCCTCAAGACGGTTGTCCAATACAGAAGATAGATGTAAGTGATGATGTCGTGGTAATTGCATTGGATACGGAATGGTACTTGACCAAATGGGACAAGCATCCGAGTATGAACGATTAATGTG
>JABDKZ010000180.1 GCA_013001935.1 Maribacter sp. | reverse complement strand
TGAACTTGGGCAAAGCTGAATCGGTAAGAAAAGGGGCATTGTATTGTAGTAAGAACAAAATTGCTCCGCATATTGCCTATCTGGATGCCGACTTGGCCACTTCTTTGGAGGAATGTTATGGGATGGTCCACAATTTGGATTCCCAAAAATCTTTTGTGTTTGCCTCTAGAATCTTAAAAATTGGGTCAGTCGTAGAGCGTAGATTTTCGCGATTCCTGTTCGGAAGAATCATTGCAACGTTCATTTCCAATATTTTGGATATTAAGGTTTACGACACCCAATGTGGCTGTAAAGTCTTTACTGCAGAAATAGCTGATTTACTTTTTAGGAAACCTTTTATTTCAAAGTGGTTGTTCGATGTGGAATTATTCAGTCGAATATTATGTCATTACGGTAAAACGGAGGGTTTAAAAATGATGGAAGAAATCCCCGTGAAAAAATGGATTGACCAAGGGAAATCGAAAGTCAAGATCTCTTACTTTTTTAGATTGTGGTATGATTTGTTCCTAATTCGAGAAGTGCATCGCAAAAATATGAAACGGAATTCTGTTTAAATCAGTTCCAATGCTGATTCAATTACATCATATACCTTTTTCAACTCAACATCAGATATAATATACGGGGCAAGAATATATATGGTATTCCCTAATGGCCTTAGAAAGACGCCATTGGCCATAAAATGATTGAATAGTTTATCCCGCAGACTACCATATCGCTCCATTTGGACGTTTAAATCCAATGCGAAAATTATTCCGCATTGCCGAATAGCAGCCACTTTTGGATGTGATTCAATTTTTTCACCAAAAGTTTTATGTGAACCCATAATTCGTTCTATACTATTTTGGATTTCATCCGACCGCAACAAATCAATCCCGGCCAAAGCTGCTGTACAGGCTAATGGGTTTGCCGTATAGGTATGACCATGAAACAATCCTTTGGCCAATTCATCGCTATAAAATGCATCATATACATCCATTGTACAAGATGTAATAGCCATTGGCATTAAACCTGCTGTTAGCGCTTTGGATAGGCATATGATGTCAGGCTTAATTTCAATTTGATCAGATGCAAAATTGGTCCCCGTTTTGCCAAATCCGGTCATTACTTCATCGGCAATGGTCAATACATTGTGTTTTTGGAATAGCTTCAGGATTTTATTAAGACCCGCAGCATCATGCATTTTCATCGCTGCAGCACCTTGAACCAATGGTTCATAAATGAAACCGGCAATATTTTGTTGTTTTAATATTGATTCCAATTTCGCAATGATAGCTCCGCTGTTATCTTTAGTGGGCGTTGGAATTCGTTCAACTTCAATGAAGTAGTCCTCAAACGGCCCATTGTAGACTGATAACCCGGAAACAGACATAGCCCCGAAAGTATCTCCGTGAAAACCATCTTCAAATGCTAGCATTATCTTGCGCTTTTCCCCTTTGTTAAAATGGTACTGTAGTGCCATTTTAATCCCTATTTCAGTAGAAGTTGACCCATTGTCAGAAAAGAACAGTTTTTCCTGATTGTTAGGTAATAATCTTATAAGTTCTTCAGATAATTTAACTGCAGGCTCATGGGTGAAGCCACTAAAAACCACCTGGTCCAATTGCTGCATTTGGTCATGGACCTTTTCAAGAATATACTTATTACAATGGCCATACATACAAGTATACCATGAGGCGATACCGTCAATATATTCCTTTCCTTCTTCATCATAAAGCAATGCCCCCTGTGCTTTTACAATTGGCAACAGATCCGGGTGCAACTTATGTTGCGTCAATGGATGCCATATATGTCTTTTATCGCGTTCAGAAAGATTTTTAGTTGTCATGGATTTCAATACAACGCTTTTTATATATCTTGCAAAGATGGGAAATAATACCTTATCAATTCATGATAAATAAAGCTATAAAACGCCTAAGGTCGGATTCTGAAGGCCTGAATATTTCCACTATAATTTTTTGGTTGGTCATTACGGCTTTGTTTATTCGTTTCCCTTTCTTTTTTAGGGATTATGTTGATAGGGATGAAAGTACTTTTATCCTGGTTGCACAGTCATGGGTAAATGGTCATTTGCCCTATACCCAACTATGGGATGTTAAACCCCCACTTACTTTTCTCTACTTTGCTTCTCTCATATACATTTTTGGCAAAAGCCTATTTACGATTCGTCTTTTTGGAACGATATTGGTCATTATTAGCTCATTTTTCACCTACAAAATCGGGGTACAAATTGCTACTAAAAAAATTGCTTTCTGGGCGGCAATCGGGAGTATTGTATTTCAAAGTTTATTTGGCAGTTTACAAGGGGTAATGTCCGAGCATATAACCATGGCCTTCTTTATGCCTGCTCTTTATTTATTAGTAAGGTATAGAACAATTTCCATGGTTTTTATAGCTGGAATTCTTATGGGTATTTCTGTTATGATAAAACTGAATATGGCTTACGCCATTCTTTTTATAGGAATTTATTTGTTGTATGATAGTTTCCATAAGAAAGCATATTCAAATGGATTACTCAATGCCTTTACCTATGGTTCAGGAATTATCATTATTATTTTATTCACTATGCTACCCTATTACCTAAATGACATTGTATTGTTATGGTACAAATCCGTAATAAAAGCTCCTTTGGATTATACATCGGCTAGACGCTATTCCATTTTAGAAATGGCGCCTTTTCTTATACTGATTTCAGGGTTTTTTATTTGGATATGGAAAAGAAAATATATCGATTTTAAAGATCGCTCATTGCAATTGCTTTTGGTGGCAATTATTGGAATTGTACTATCCTTTGTTAAAGGTGGAAGGATTAATGGGCACTATTTAATTCAATTGTACCCTATTCTGTTGCCTTTGATTGTCATTTCTTTAAGTAGAATCCCATTCCTAAAGAAATTGAAATGGAAACCTTATTACCTTATTTTGATTTTCTTAATTACTATGGAATCTTATCTCGAGTACGTAAATGTAATTAAAAACAAAAGTGAGCAAGGCACATTCTATAATGGCGAAGGTATTTCAGTGCCCAAGTATATAATGGAGAACCAGTTGGAAACCGAGAATATTCTTTTTCTAGGCTATCATATTGGGTATTGGGTATTGGGTGAAAACCCACCTACTAAATCGGCTACCCACCCTAGTAATATATTGAAGGACGAAATGTTCGTAGCTTATGATAATCCGCGAAAAACAGGGCTGGAAGAAATACGACATATCATGGAAACCTTGCGTCCTAAAACCGTAGTTATACGTAAGAGCAGGACAGTTTTCGACAAGAATCAAATAAAGGCCAACGAATATATCGATGCATACTTTTTAAAGCATTATCAAGTTCATGCAACCGTAGAGAATGCTGAAATTTTACAGCGT
>JABDKZ010000177.1 GCA_013001935.1 Maribacter sp. | reverse complement strand
TAAATTTATTCTTTGAATTCTTTTAACACGGCTTGATTGGGCAACTCCTCAAACCCCATATGAAAAAAGGTGAAACCGAATATATCGGCATATTGCTCAATGGTTTTACTTATTGGCGTGCCAGCACCATGACCAGCTTTGGTTTCAATTCGGATCAAGGTAGGGTTAGTACCTTTTTGCTTTTCCTGAAGTTCTGCTGCGAACTTAAAACTATGGGCAGGGACGACCCTGTCATCATGGTCACCTGTGGTAACCAAAGTAGCAGGATATTCAACGTCTTGCCTAACATTGTGAACCGGGGAATACCCTTTCAGATAATTGAACATTTCTTCGCTTTCCTCAGAAGTACCATAGTCATAGGCCCATCCTGCACCAGCTGTAAAGGTATGATAGCGCAACATGTCCAAGACCCCAACAGCTGGTAAGGCGACCTTCATCAAATCAGGACGTTGGGTCATTGTAGCCCCGACCAATAGTCCGCCATTACTACCTCCGCGAATGGCTAAATACTCCTTGGAAGTATACTTGTTGGCAATCAGATATTCGGCAGCGGCGATAAAGTCATCAAAAACATTTTGTTTTTTTGTCTTTATACCTGCCTTGTGCCATTTTTTACCGTATTCGCCACCACCTCGTAAGTTGGGAACGGCGTATATACCGCCTTGTTCCATCCAAACGGCATTGCCGATACTAAATGAAGGTGTTAGACTAATATTGAATCCTCCATAACCATAAAGTATGGTCGGGTTCTTCCCGTTCAATTCCAATCCTTTTTTATGGGTAATGATCATGGGTATTTTGGTGCCGTCCTTTGAGTTGTAGAATATCTGCGACGTTTCATAATCCTCTGGGTTAAAATCTATTTCCGGTTTCCAATATTGTTCGTATTCGCCAGATTCAACATTGTATTTATACGAAGACCCTGGGGTTTTATAGTTTGTGAATGAAAAATAGAATTCCTTATCTTCTTTCTTTCCTCCAAAGCCACTAGCACTGCCCACACCAGGTAAATTAACCTCACGCACCAAGTTGCCCTCATAGTCATACTGGAATACTTTTGAAATGGCATCGACCATATACTCGGCAAAGAAATACCCGCCACCGGTATTCGGTGAAAGTACATTTTCGGTTTCCGGGATAAAATCCGTCCAATTATCGGGCGTTGGGTTTGATGCATCAACGGTTACGATTTTTTGGTTGGGGGCATCCATATTGGTTACGATATAGAGTTTGGAACCTACATTTTCGATGACATAACTATCCGTTTCGGTATGATCTAAAATTGGCATTAGCTTGCTATTGGGATCGGACAAATCTTTCATAAAAAGTTTGTTGCCCGATGTTGAGGTACGCGGATAAATAAAGAGATACTTTTTATCTTCTGTTACCCTACCGCTAATATATCTGTGTTTTTCTTCTGGTTTGGCCCCATATACCAAATTATCTTCATGCTGTGGGGTTCCCAATTTGTGGTAGTATACTTTATGCTGGTCTGTTTTAGCAGAAAGTTCACTGCCTTTTGGCTTATCATAACTTGAGTAATAAAACCCCTCATTGCCTTTCCAAGAAATACCGCTAAACTTTAAATCCATTAGAGTGTCCTCAACAATTTCCTTAGTTTCAGGATTTATGACAATAGCCTTGCGCCAGTCGCTGCCGCCCTCAGAAATAAGGTATGCGGCCATTGAACCGTCTTTGGTGAAACTAAGCCCAGACATGGAGGTTGTACCATCCTCAGAAAAGGTATTGGGATCTAAAAAGACCTCTGGTTCTTCATCTCCCTTTTGTCTATATACCACATATTGATCTTGAAGTCCGTCGTTCTTGTAGAAATAGGTATAATTCCCTTCATTGAAGGGAGACCCCAATTTTTCGTAATTCCATAGTTTTTCCAAACGTTTTTTTAGTCCGTCTCGAAAGGGAATTTTATCAAGATATCCAAAGGTGGTGCTGTTCTGCTCTTTTACCCATGCCTCGGTTTCCGGACTCCGATCATCTTCTAACCAGCGATAAGGGTCTTTAACTTCGATTCCGAAATAAGTGTCTACAGAATCAGCTTTGGCAGTAGCAGGGTACTTCACAGTAATTGGCTCTTTTTTAGTTGTAGTATTGCAGGCCATTAGCAGTAAAGCCGCAACGGGAAATAGAATAAGTTTTTTCATGGCAAGATTAAATATAATCCTTAAAAATACCACAAAAAAACCTTTGAGGTTGTATCTCCCCAAAGGTTTTTGATATAGACTTATATCAATAATTGTCTGTTAAATTTATACCAGCTTATTTTCAACCAAATATTCGGCGATTTGTACGGCGTTGGTCGCTGCCCCCTTTCTGAGATTATCAGCTACAATCCACATATTCAATGTATTTCGCTGGGTTTCGTCCCTGCGAATGCGGCCTACAAAAACCTCATCTTTATCATGTGCATATATAGGCATGGGGTAGGTGTTGGTATCCGGATTGTCCTGTACGGTCACCCCTTGGGTGTTATTCAGTAATTGACGTACTTCATTCAAATCAAAGTCATTTAGGAATTCTACATTCACAGATTCTGAGTGGCCGCCGGCCGTGGGGATACGCACGGCGGTAGCCGATACTGAGAATGTTCTGTCGTCAAATATTTTTTGAGGTTCTCGCGCCAATTTCATCTCTTCTTTCGTGTACCCATTTTCCAAGAAAACATCGCAATGCGGAAGTGCATTACGACCTATGGGATAAGGATAGGCCATTTCGCCCTGCACTCCGGCAATTTCATTTTCCAATTGCCGTACCGCTTTTACCCCTGTACCTGAAACAGACTGGTAGGTAGAAACGACAACCCTTTTCATTCTATATTTTTTATGCAGCGGAGCCAAGGCCATTACCATTTGAATAGTAGAACAATTAGGATTTGCTATTATCTTATCTTCTTTGGTCAATTCATTGGCATTTATTTCGGGGACCACCAATTTTTTGGAAGGATCCATACGCCAAGCCGATGAATTGTCGACGACGGTTGAACCTGCTTCTGCAAATTTAGGCGCCCACACTAATGAAGTGTCCCCACCGGCTGAAAAAATAGCAATATCAGGTTTAGCTGCAACGGCATCGGCAAGGCCAATTACAGTATGCTCAGCACCTTTATATTTTAAATTTTTACCTACTGATCTTTCCGATGCCACCAATAGTAATTCGGTAATCGGAAAATTACGCTCTGCCAATACTTTTAGCATTACTTCGCCAACCATTCCTGTGGCGCCAACAACTGCAACTTTCATTTGTTATTAATTTAGAGGACAAATGTACTTCAAGGATGGGTACTGGGCAAGATAAAACACAGTGAATATACAAAATATAACAAAATGTTTAAAATATAACAAATAGCTTCAATCAGTCTATCAGTATTAATCTTATAAAAGAAAACCGGCTCTATATAAAGAGCCGGTTTGGATAATATAATATGTAGCGGTATGTCCTGACTTTATGCTGTAGGACTTGGCTTGTGATTATTTCTTTAAAGAATCACGAATCTCAGCAAGTAATTCCTCAGCAGTTGGTCCTGCTGGTGCTGGTGGTGCTGGTGGAGTCTTGGTTTTGTTATAAGCTTTTACTATTATGAACAATACAAAACCAACAATAATTAAATTGATAATGGTATTGATCCATGCACCCCAACGAATGGCGTTTTCAGCAACGAATCCTGCTTCTCCTTCTACTCCTGAAGCTTCAGTAAGTATTACTTTTAAGTTCGCAAAGTCCATTCCTCCTGCGAAATGTCCAACAACAGGCATAACAATATCATTTACAAATCCGTTCACCATAAGGCCAACGGCTCCTGCCAAAATAACAGCAACTGCAAAATCAATTACATTGCCCGACATAATAAAATTCTTGAATTCTTTTAACATTTTAGTGATTTTTATAGTTAATTATTAATGTTTCCGCAATTTAGTTAAAAAAAAGTTTCCTAACAAAATGTTAAAGAAGTTTCTGAGCCCCCTTATAAACACGTTTTACACGTTGCGAAATACCCGTTATGAGCTCATATGAAATTGTATTGGCACATG
>JABDKZ010000114.1 GCA_013001935.1 Maribacter sp. | reverse complement strand
AATTCTTGCATTGCCAAGACTACTACCGTGGGATCCCAATGACCATGTTCCCGCACGATTTTCCCATCAATGAATTGATAGGTTAAATGTATAGGGATATCATATTTTTCATTAGTGGCAGCTAGCGTTCCTTCCCAGTCTAGCCAGCAATTTACCCAGGTTTTCCCATCATCAGTGAGCACCATTTCATATTCTTGTCCGTTGTCAAGAAATCTCCTGGAACTATATGTTTTATCTGTTTCTTGGTGATAAGCCATAGTCTCGGCAGGCGTCATGGGATTCTCCTTGGTGTTGTAAAAGGTCTTTGAAGTGTCTGCATACATATTGGTATCATATGTCTTACTATTATAATTGGCGATCAATTGCTTAACCGTATCAATTTCAGGTGAATTTTGTGTGTAACGTGTTGGTCCTTGTTGGCAAGCTGTAAATAGAATTACGGCAAGTATTAGCGTACTGATTTTTCTCATAATTGATTTGTTTTTTAATTGCTTATTAAGGTTTTGATTTTATTTCAACCAAGACGGCTTCCATTTTTTCATCCCCAACGTTTTTTGGTATATGCTTGCCTGCAGGAGTCCATTGGGCCTCCCCGATCTTCGCTAAGTCCATAACTTTGTTACCGTCTGGCAAGGTCATTTCCGTATTCGCATCAGTCAGCATAATAACGACGGCATTTGGGTGTTCATGCATCACAGAATTTTCGTTAGGACCATAGGTTATTCTTAATACCCGTACATAATCGTTCTCGAACTCTATTTTGTAATGTTTGGTATCGACCTCAGTAGGGTCTTGGGCAAATGCCTGAGTAGGTACAAGAAATGCCAATAAAACTATTGTAGATAGGCATATTCCAAATCTGATAACTAATTTTTGTGTTCTCATTAGTATTGAATTTTAGTTAAACGTATTTATTATTCTACTATGGGTTCATTTAAAGTATATCCTAACTGTTGTAAAAATTGTAGCTCATTGTAGTATATTTTTTCATGCATTATTTTAAATTGATTATCAAACGTGAGCTCGCTATATCCACTGACTACAACATGTTTACCAGTGGCTGGCGTTTCTCCGAATATTCCGGTATTCGTAGCCTCAAAACTCCATTGCGCAAACAGTTGATTATTTTTTATGGTTTTATTTAGAATCGTAACTTTCAAATCAGGAAAGCCATTAAAATAAATGTTCATATTTGCTTCTAATTCATTAAGGTTCTCTGCTACATTAATTCCATTTAATTGACGTATGTAATCTTTACCCGATACCGACCTTAAACTATCCATATTCTTATTGTTCCAAGCATTTTCGATAAAGCTGTTAAAATTTGATGTTATTGCTTTTTCCCGCTTGCTTTCAATTGTTTTATTAGTTCCTTCACTACATGTGAAGATCATGAATAATAGTATTACCGATAATAGTCCCTTTCTTTTCATAGCGCCCACATTAACCGATTCCTTTTCATCAATGATAAATAAGGATAGAAAGTATGTGACCCCAAAGAATTGAATAATTGTGTTTAATGAAAATGAAGTAGGACGAAATGGTGCTAAAACTGTCCGAATGCCATCTAATAGTTATCAAACAGCAATTGCATTAAATGTCGTATATTTAAAAAACTCATTTCCCCCGGTGAATTAAATCCAGAGATGAGATTACGATATTTGATATCTGGTTTAGTACTCTCCTTTTCTTTTCTGAATGGATTTATTGGTATTGCCCAAATTGTAGATTTTGACAGCGAAAATTCTTACAAAAAAGTATTTGTAGATACTGATAATTTTGGAGCTTCGTATTTAGAAATTTTAGAAGACTCTTATGCATTGGCAAAATCGGATTCCCTTAAATTTTCAATGCTAAATGATTTGGCCTATTATTGGCATACCCGAAATTTGAAAACCTCCCTTGACTTTACATTAAAGGGATTGGAACTCACAACTGCCACAAACAATACTTTATGGGAAGGCCGATTCCAAATTACGCAAGCGGCTATATTACTTCGTATGGAAAAACTGGATAGTGCATTGCTTGTAATTCAACAAGCGAAAAAAAAGGTCCTTGAAAAAGACCTACCTTTCTTAAATACGCAATTGGGTTATGTTTATGAACGCAAGGGACAATTAGATAGAGCGGCAGATTACGCGTTAGAATCTTTGCGGCTTGGAGAAGAACTTGCTGATAAGAAAGCTATTGCACTAGCTTACAGTGATTTAAGTAATTTATTTTGGAAACAAGCCAAATTCGAAACTGGTTTAGAATATGGCCTAAAAGCTGTAAAAATATTTGAGGAACGTGGCATCAATGATTTAGACTATGGCTTTACACTTTATGTGGTCGGTAATAACTATTTGGCACTGCAGGAATATCGAAAAGCCCTAAATTATTTTGAACATTCAATAGCCATTGGAGAGCGGTATGGTTTTTATAATAACCTGAGTGATGTTTATATATCCGAAGTAGAGCTATATACTTTCCTAAATGAATTTGAAAAGGCGAAAATTGCTGGAGAAAACGCCGTTAAATATGCAGAATTATTGGATAACAACTTTATGCTGATGCGCTCGTGGTTATCTATTGGGAAACTTCAGAACATACAAGGAAAATATGCTTCTGCCATTGAAAGTCTTAAAAAAAGCATAGCTATTGCCTCTGATGATTTTGAGGATGCATTTTATCTAAGTCAAACCTATGAAACGCTCGGCAAAGCTTATGCAGGAAACCATAATTACCAGGAAGCCTATCAAGCATTCGCGGAGTACGACAATTTAAAGAACCAGGTTTTTACAGCCGCCGCTGATCATAGGACCTCACTTATTAAGACCGAATTTGACCTGGCCGAGAAAGAGAATACTATACAATTACAAGAAGCCCAGATAACGCGTCAACGTACTCGGCAAACATTGATTATTATTATCGCTATACTACTGGGACTTTATTTGATCTTGCTTTATAAAGCGGCAGTTAACAATAGAAGGAAAAATAAGCTCCTGGAAAAAAAGAATATGGATAATGAATTTTTGCTGAAAGAAATACACCATAGGGTCAAGAATAATTTGGAGATAGTTTCAAGTCTTTTAGCCCTTCAATCAGCCGAAATAAATGACCCAAAAGTTGTTGATGCCATGCAAAAGAGTAAACATAGAATACAAAGTATGAGTATGATACATCAAAAATTGTATCAGGAGAAAAGCCTTTCTTCTATTGAAATGAAAGCCTATTTCGAGGAATTGACAAACTACGTTGTAAATGTTTTCGATGCCGGGAATAGGATAGCGGTATTCTTTGAAATGGAACCGTTAGACCTCGATGTAGATACCGCTATTCCGATCGGACTCATAGTAAACGAACTTGTAACCAATTCTTTAAAGTATGCGTTCCCCAATAATCAAAAAGGAACGGTTAGAATAGGTTTAAGGAAAGAAGACAACCAATTGTATTTGAAAGTTTCGGATGATGGTATTGGAAAGAGCGATACGAAAGAATATATCGGTACTGGCTTTGGTACTAAGCTCATCCAGTTATTGACAAGACAACTTGAAGGTAAAATGAAATTGGATGTGGAAAATGGCACTCAGGTATCCTTTGAATTTCAACATTATAAAGCAGCTTAGTCATGGAAAATAAAGTTAGAATCCTAGTCGTAGAGGATGATATGATCATCGCCGCACATATTAGTTTGCAGCTCACCAATCTGGGATATGAAATAACAGGCATAGAAACCAGAGGGGAAGAGGCCGTAGAACATGCAAATATCAATACACCAGATATCATTCTGATGGATGTTAATCTACGGGGCGCGCTGGATGGTATTGAAACAGCAAAAATGATACAACAAAAAAGAAATGTACCTATCATATATCTTACGGCCAATACCGATGAAGCCTCTTTTCAGAGGGCAAAAGAGACCGGTCCGTTTGCCTTCATTCCCAAACCGTTGAATGCTATGCAATTACAGCGCACTTTTGCGCTTGTAGCTGAACAATTGAAAAAAAATAAGACAGTACCTTCAAATGCAGATGTACCTATTGAAGTGCTCGATGATCGTATTTTTATCCGTTATAAGGGTAAAATGAACAAATTGTTGTTTTCCGATATTCTATATATTGAGGCTGATCGCAATTATTGCAAGGTTGTTACTTCAAGTACGCAATACCTAATTACTGCTACCCTAAAATCAATGGAGAAAAAACTAAATCGACATAATTTTCTTAGGGTGCATAGGTCCTATATGGTTAATATCGCAAAGCTTGATGTTGTAGCTGAGGGCCATCTGGAAATAAATAGGAAGGTAATTCCATTGGGTAAAGCACATAGGGCGTCTTTGCTCAATCGTCTGCAAACTATATAGGTGGCTTTTTGATTTAGTAAGATGGTAATAGATTGGAATTAAAATGCTTAATCTCTTCCTCTGGATTTATTACGATTGTTATTCCGTTGATTCCTACTATTTTTTCTTCTATAATTCGAGTTCCTAGATTGGTTTCGATTTCTGGATTGATTTGGATTTTTACGTTTTTGCGAACCTTGATTTCTTTGGGACTTATTTTCTTCCTGAACTTCTTCCAAAAAGGGATGTTCAAGAATTCTAGGCACTTCTTGCTTTATTAGTTTTTCAATATCCCGTAGATAGGGTCTCTCATCCTTATCGCAAAATGAGATGGCTATCCCACTGGCATGTGCACGTCCTGTTCTGCCAATTCGGTGCACATAGGTTTCAGGAACATTGGGCAAATCAAAGTTCACTACCAAGGAAAGATCATCAACATCGATACCTCTTGCGGCAATATCTGTCGCAATTAGAACCTTAATATTTCCGTCCTTAAAATCACCAAGCGCTTTTTGTCTTGCTGTTTGTGATTTATTCCCGTGAATGGCCGATGAGCTAATACCTGCCTGTCCTAATTTTTTAACAATTTTATTCGCTCCATGTTTGGTTCGTGAAAAAACCAATACTGAACTGCCGGCTTGTTCTTCTAGTAAATGCACCAACAAGTTTACCTTATTTCCTTTGCTTACAAAATAAACCACTTGTTCTACCTTTTCTGCCGTGGCTTGTTCCGGTCTTACGGTAACCCGTTCAAAATCACCAAGGATCTTACGGGATAGCGCTACAATATCTTTAGGCATTGTTGCTGAAAAAAACAAAGATTGTCTTTTGGAAGGCAGTTTCGCAATGATTTTTCTGATATCATGAATAAAGCCCATATCCAACATATGGTCAGCTTCATCCAGTACAGCAAATTCAATATCTTTTAATGAAATATATCCTTGATTCATCAGATCTAACAAACGGCCCGGAGTTGCTATTAAAACGTCTACGCCGTTCCGTAGAGCTTGGGTTTGCTTACCCTGTTTAACACCCCCAAAAATTACCGTATTCCTTATTCCAGTATACTTGCCATAAGCAGTAAAGCTCTCGCCAATTTGTATAGCCAATTCACGTGTAGGCGTAACAACGAGCGCTTTGATTTTACGGGAATTTCCCTGTGCATTCTGGCTCTTATATATATGTTGTAATATAGGGACCGCAAATGCAGCCGTTTTTCCGGTACCTGTTTGTGCAACGCCTAAAAGGTCTTTCCCGCCCAATAGAATTGGCACTGCCTGTTCTTGGATTGGAGTAGGGGCAGTATAGCCTTCTTGCTCAAGGGCCCTAAGGATGGGTTCTATAATTCTTAAATCTTTGAATGTCATGTATCCTGAAGAATAAGCGGCAAAGGTAACTTAATAGTTCAGATAATGATCAGCTTTATTAAAAGGGGTCTAAAGACCACTAATTGCTGCTTCTGCACATCGTTCCCCATCCATTGCTGCAGAAACAATTCCTCCGGCATAGCCACCACCTTCGCCGCAGGGGAAAAGTCCCTCAATCTCAGTATGCTCTAAATTTTCATTTCTAGGAATGGTCACGGGAGACGAAGTTCTTGATTCTACCCCAACAATATTGGCTTCCGCAGTATAATAACCATGCATTTTTTTACCAAATTCCAAAAACCCCGCCCTTAATCTGCTTCCAATATGTTTGGGGAGTAAAGAATGCAGTGGCGCAGGCTTCAACCCTGGTTGATAGGAAGTAAGATTTAAGTCTGACGAGGAGTTCCCTTCCACAAAATCTGTTAGTCGTTGGGCCGGGGCAACTTGCGATCTTCCCCCAGCGGTAAATGCCAATCGTTCTAATGCCTTTTGATATTCCAATCCCTTTAAAACCCCGAATTTTTCATACTTAGGGATATCTTTATTCACATTTATTTCTACCACGATACCGGAATTCGCAAAACGGCTGTTTCTTTTAGATGGGGACATGCCGTTGACCACGACCTCCCCAGGTGCTGTGGCTGCAGGGACAATAAAGCCTCCAGGGCACATGCAAAAAGAATAAACACCCCTATTTTTAATTTGCTGCACCAAACTATAGGAGGCAGCAGGAAGCAATGTGCTACGTTCTCCTTTACAATGATACTGAATGGAATCAATGATCTGTTGAGGATGTTCTACCCGAACGCCCATTGCGAATGATTTAGCCTTTAGGGCTATGTCCTTTTGTTTTAACAGATAGAAAATATCACGAGCGGAATGGCCCGTTGCAAGTATAACCCGATTCACGACCATTTCATCACCGTTCTGAAGTATGATGGCCTGCAATTTTTTATTCTTTATGACAAAATCGGTAACTCGGGTTTCAAAATGAATTTCCCCACCGCTGGCCAATATGGTCTCACGGATATTTTGGACGATTTTCGGAAGCTTATTGGTTCCTATATGGGGGTGCGCATCTATTAGAATTTGATTGGTAGCACCATGATATACCAAACTTTCAAAAATACGGCGTACATCGCCCCGTTTTAAGCTACGCGTATACAACTTACCATCAGAATATGTTCCTGCACCCCCCTCGCCAAAACAATAATTGGAATCTTCGTTGACAATGTGGTCTTGGTTAATAGCCTTTAAATCCCGTCTTCTTTCCCGGACCTTTTTACCTCTTTCCAATACCACAGGTTTATAACCAAGTTCTAAACAACGTAGTGCCGCCCACATACCTGCGGGTCCAAAGCCAATTATATGTATTTCCTTGGCCTCTGAAACATCTTTGTAGTCAAAGTATATAGGGTCATTGTCTGGTTTTTCCCTAATGTATACTTCTATTTTGTAATTGAAATAGATGGTGGGTTTACGCGCGTCAATAGATTTGCGAAGTACTTTAATGGTCAAAACATCTGCACTTTCACCAAGATGTTTGGCAGCTTTTTTCAGAAGAATATCGTTTTGGGATTCTTCTTTCAGAGACACCCTTAGTTGTATTTGTCTGACCATAGGGTAAAATTATATCTATTTTCTAATTAAGTAGGGCAAGGTGCATTTTTTTGTTTACCTACAATCCATCCCCAAATAAATACAGTTCAGTAGTTCTTATTTAGAAAAAGCCTGGAATTGGTCCAAATTTGAGGTATCGAATAATAAATTCAGCTAAATCATGAAAAAAGCAATCGTATTAACACTTTTATGTATTGGAACTCTGGCCTATGGTCAAGACAAATTTAACGCCGGCATGCAAAAAGCCTTTGAGCTGTGGGGAGAGGGTAAAATTGCGGAGTCCTCTAATTTATTTGAGCGAATTTCTGCAGCGGAGCCTGATAACTGGCTCCCAGTGTATTATGGCTCCCAAGTTAATACTGTGGCGTCTTTTGGGGAACAGGATAAAGAAAGACTGACACAACAATTGGAAAAAGCACAGGAATTTGTGGATTTGGCCAAGGCCATATCCCCAGATAATCCAGAGATTCTTGTACAACAAGCCTTGATTCATACCGCATGGGTAGCTTTTGATGGTGCTACCTATGGGATGACGCTTTCGGGCAAGGTAACCGCAATCTACCAAAAGGCTTTGCAATTGGATCCCAACAACCCTAGAGTTGTTTTTTCGAAGGCCGAATGGGATATGGGCTCGGCTAAGTTCTTTGGCCAGGATATTGCACCTTACTGCAAAGATGTGGAACACGCCTTGGAACTTTTTGCTAACTTTAAACCAGAGTCCCCATACAATCCAAATTGGGGAAAGGAAAGAGCAGAAGAGATAGTTAAAAATTGCAAATAAGAACAATTAGCCGATGACACGACTTTTTAGACATTTGACAAGGGCGATTCTAATTGGTACTATAATCTATTTCATTATTCTGGCAATCTATTTTTTTATGGGCAGGTTTGATGATGGTTTCAATTATCAGATTGCTTGGACCGAGTATTATAGGAATATGATATTCGCTTTAATCCTTTATATGGTTAATGCCTATTGGATTCAATATCTTGTAGTTACATATAGACATAATCTGTTTTCGCTTAAAAAATTTACTATTGGCATTACGGGGAATATTCTAGTTTCGATTGTTGGTATATTCCTTAGCCGTATTGTATTGTTCGTTCTCTTGGATAAAATACCCTTAGTAACCTTTCTTAACAATGAGAAACCAGGGTACTATCAATCTTCACTAATTATAGCCATTTGTATTTCCCTTATTTTCTATGCTGTTTGGTATTATAAATATCGACAGGAGACCAAGGTCAAAGAGCAAAAAATAATAGCAGGTACGGCTTCGGCCAAGTTCGATGCCCTTAAAAACCAATTAGACCCCCATTTTCTCTTCAATAGTTTGAATGTATTGACCAGTTTAATTGAAGAAGATCCACATCAAGCACAGAAATTCACTACTTCGCTCTCAAAAGTGTACCGATATGTTTTAGAGCAAAAAAACAAGGACCTCGTTTCGATTGAAGAAGAGTTTCAATTTGCCAAAACCTATGTGAAATTATTGAAAATGCGCTTTGAGGATAGTATTCACCTCGAAATACCTGAACACAGTAAGAACCCTGAGGCCAAAATCATTCCGCTTTCACTTCAACTTTTACTTGAAAATGCGGTAAAACATAACGTTGTTACATCGTCAAAACCCTTACACATAAAAGTATATGAGGAAAACGGGATGTTGGTGGTGAACAATAATCTTCAGGAAAAACAAGTGTTAAAAAAGAGTAGTGGAGTAGGACTCCAAAATATTAGGCAGCGTTACGGAATTTTAACCGACAGGCAAGTTGCGGTTGTAAAATCCGATTCTGATTTTAAAGTAATGTTGCCTTTACTAACAAAGAAAATCACAGCAATGGAAACACAACAAACAATAATAGATGATAAGCGCTACGAAAAAGCGAAGAAGCAGGTTGAAGAACTTAAAGGATTTTACGGCAATCTAACGGCCTATTGTATCGTAATACCTTTTTTGGCCATAGTGAACTATAACACCACTGGCTTTCCTTGGGTTATTTTCCCAGCGATAGGATGGGGATTTGGTGTAACGGTCCATGGTATGGAGGTCTTTGGGTATAATCCATTATGGGGTAAAAGCTGGGAAGAACGCAAGATCAGACAGCTCATGGATGATGAAAAGTTCTAGTTTAACAGGTCATCCTTGAAAAACAACAATTGGGTAATGAACATTTAGCTTGGGATAAATTGTGAACTATTTTTGAATTATAAACTAAGAAGTAAATCAAAAAACCAACAGAAAATGGAAACTTCAGAAAAAGACAAAAAATATTTTAGAGCAAAGGATAGGGTAGATGGTATTAAGAAATTCTACACGAGTTTAATGTCGTATGTATTCTTTATCACTTTCTTGGCAGGATTGAATTATTGGTTGGATGGTTGGAGCTATCCCTGGTTTCTTTGGGCTGCCTTTGGTTGGGGTATTGGCTTGATTTTCCAGGGCATAAAGGTGTTTAGCCTAAACCCTTTTTTCGGTAGGGATTGGGAAGAACGTAAGATCAAGGAATTCATGGATGAAGAGGAAAAACAGAAAAGATGGAAATAAACGAAAACAACAATAGGGATAAATTAGAAAGGGCCAAGAAAAGGGTCGTAGAGATGAAGGGGTTTTATATTCATCTTACCGTCTATATATTAGTGAACACCTTTATTTCAACTATGAAGATTGTTCGCAATATGGGTAATGGGGAGAGCTTCTTTGATGCATTTTTAGACTTTGGCACCTTTGTAGTATGGATTTTCTGGGGGATTGGATTATTTTTCCACGGTATAAAAGTCTTCTCCCATAATCCATTTTTTGGAAAGAATTGGGAACAGAAGCAAATTCAGAAGTTTATGGATAAGGAGAAGAAAGAGGCAGAAAAATATAAATAATGAAAAAGGGTAGT
>JABDKZ010000124.1 GCA_013001935.1 Maribacter sp. | reverse complement strand
GGGTAAAAATGGAAGTGATTCGTCACGGAAAATATAAAAGTGCCGTTGAACCCTTTTTGGCAAGCGAAATGAGTGATGTCAATAGGACGCAAATTAAAGAATTGTTGAGTTCTTTATGGGATACGATGGTCGCTGATATTTCCGAAGGAAGGCATTTAAGCGGGGACAATGTAAATAGCATTGCTGATACGCTGGGTGGTAGATCGCCAAAATTTGCTAAAGCTTCAGGCTTGATTGATGATATTTTGTTCTTTGATCAATATGAAGACAAACTTAGGGCAGCCATTTCCTTAGATTCTATAGAAGAAATAAATTATGTTTCACTAAAAGATTACACAAAGCGTTCAAACAAAAAATCGATTAAGAAAGGCAAGGAAAAAATTGCCGTGGTTTTTGCCCAAGGGGAAATATTATATGGCGAAGGTGGCCCAAATATTATTGGCCAGGGAATTATTACCAAAGCCCTTGTGAAGGCTAGGGATGATGAAAAGGTAAAAGCCATTGTTCTACGTGTAAATTCCCCGGGAGGAAGCGCCTTGACCTCAGATATTATCTGGCGTGAAATTGAGCTTGCCAAAGCAAAGAAACCTGTTGTGGTATCAATGGGTAATGTGGCTGCTTCAGGTGGATATTATATTGCAGCAGGAGCAGACATGATTTTTGCGGAACCGACCACTGTTACAGGTTCAATCGGGGTTTTTGGGACCATTCCAAATATCAGCGAACTTGCAGCTGATATTGGTATTAATGCAGAGCAGGTTGGTACGAACAAGAATTCTGTTGATTATTCATTCTTTGAACCAATGACCAATGATTTCAGGAAAGTAGTTCAGGAGGGCATAGAGCAGACCTACGATACTTTTCTGGAACGTGTTGCTCAAGGCCGAAATATTACTGTGGCACAGGCCGATAGTATGGCCCAAGGACGCGTATGGAGCGGTTTGGATGCCAAAAAGTTAGGATTGATAGACGAATTGGGTAATTTGGATGACGCCATTGCGGCAGCGGCCGAATTGGCTGAAATAGAATCTTATGGGGTTAAAAAATATCCCAAATACAAATCTGGTTTTGAAAAATTCATGGAGGATATGAGTGGCGTAAAATCACAATTTGCACAAAGTTTAATTAAAAAGGAGATAGGCGAAGAAACCTATGACATTTTAAAGCAAATGAAATCAACTTTTGAACAGAAGGGTGTACAGGCTAGAATGCCTTTTGTTTTGGATATTAAATAAACATGAACCCGAGGGATAAAAAACTAGCATATAAAATTTATCTCTATCTAGGAGCAATGTTCATTACCTCTTTGGTAGTGTCGAACTTGATTTTTCAAAAATTCTTTTATTGGAATCCTTTTGGTGAAATAGAATTCTTCGGAGCACCCCTTTTTGAAATCTCTGTTGGTATTTTGCCGTATCCCATTACTTTTTTGATTACCGATTTGATCTCAGAGATTTTTGGCAAAAAGAAAGCCAATCAAATAGTGACCGCGGGAATTTTTGCCTCTTTTTTTTCGATGGGCATTGTCTTGTTGGCCGATTTTGCCCCGGCAATAGAAAATTCACCTGTGAACAATGAAATTTTCAGTAAGGTTTTTGCACTTTCACCTGTCGCCGTCTTGGCCTCAATGTTGGCGTATCTGTTTGCACAGTATGTTGATATTGCAATATATCATTTTTGGAAACGGTTGACCCAAGGCAAACATCTTTGGTTGCGAAACAACTTCTCAACATTCTTATCCCAGTTCATTGATACCTTTACCGTTGTTAGCCTTCTTTGTCTTTTTAAGGTACTACCATGGAGCATGTTCTATGGCTTGATTATTAGCGGTTTTTTGTTTAAAGTATTAGTAGCCTTTCTGGACACCCCTTTCCTATATTTTTTCGTTTATCTTTTAAGAAAGCGGTTTGGACTAAAAACAGGGGAAGAAATAAACCTTGAAGCGTAAAATATTCCTTCTTTCCAAGAGTTATAGTCCTAGATAAATCCTTGTTTTTCCATGAAGAAGAAAATCCTGAAAATTATAGGCGTTGTAATGTTGGTTTTTATTGGAATTCTTATTGCTGCACCATTTCTATTGGAGGCCAAAATCGGCGACATCCTTAAAAACAATATTAACAATAATGTGAACGCCACCTTCGACTTTTCTGAGGCCAAATTAAGTCTGGTCAAAAGCTTTCCCAATGCGAAGGTTGAACTAAAGAATATAACACTGATTAACAAAGAACCGTTCGAAGGGGATACGCTCTTTGCTTCAGAGCGAGTTGATTTAACAGTGGGCATTGGTGATTTGTTTAGGGGCGATGGGCAAGCTATTGGCATTAAAAACTTAGTAATTGATGGGGCTAAAATTCATGTGATAGTCAATGAAGATGAGAACGCTAATTATGAAATAGCCAATGAGGATGGTAATGAAGAGCTGGAATCTTCAGAAGGTTTTACCTTGAATCTACAATCGTATGAAATTACAAATTCAGAAGTCATTTATGATGATAAGGTCGCCAAGGTGTATTTAGTGGTTTCCGAAATAGCGCATAGCGGTTCGGGTGATCTTTCAGTGGCAATGTCAGAATTGGATACAAAAACTGAAGCTTTGGTTACTTTTGAATTGGATAGCACAAATTATCTCAGTGAAAATAAAGTGAAATTGGATGCCCTCATCGGTATTGACTTAAAAGAGGATAAATATACTTTTTTGAAAAACAAGGCAATGGTAAATCAATTGCCATTAGTATTTGATGGCTTTGTGAAGGTCAACGAGGACAATCAAGAGGTCGACATCAATTTTAAGACCCCTTCTTCTGATTTTAGTAATTTCCTGGCCTTGATTCCGGAAGCGTATTCAAAAAATATTGAGAGCGTGAAAACTACGGGAGAATGTAAAGTTGAGGGTGAATTTAAAGGATTGGTTGATGAGGAACATATTCCAAAATTCAAGATTGATGTAAAATCCGATAATGCTTCATTCAAATATCCCGACCTACCCAAAACTGTACAGAATATTTATTTAGATCTTCAGATGACTAACATAACCGGTATTCCTGAAGACACCTATATTGATATTAAGAAGGCTTCATTTATAATCGACAAGGACAAATTCAATCTTACTGCCAAAATAACTGAACTCTTTGGTAATACAAGGGTTAATGTCCATTTAGATGGTGCTTTGAACCTGGCTAATTTGTCAAAAGCGTACCCGATTTCTCCAGACATGGATCTATCAGGAATTCTGAACGCTGATATATCATCGGCTTTTGACATGGCATCTATAGAGCATAATCGGTATGAAAATACCAATACCACTGGTAAATTGAACCTCAATGATTTTCAATATAACTCCTCTGATTTTCGAAATCCTGTACATATCAGGACTGCTGCATTAACATTTAATCCGGAAACTGTCACTTTAAACGAAATGCAGGGAAGTACCGGACAGACCGATTTCAATGCTCAGGGCACAATTGATAATCTTTTGGGTTTTATTTTCAATGATGAAAAAGTTGAAGGCAATTTTAACCTAGCTTCAAGGACTTTTGCGGTCAATGATTTTATGAATGAAGAAGAGGTCAATTCAGAGGGGATACCAAATACGGAAGAACAATTGAAAATACCTTCTTTTCTGGATTGTACCATCAAGGCAAATGCCGGGACGGTTATTTATGACAATCTTAGTTTGCAGGATGTAAAAGGAAATTTAAGGATTGTAGATGAAAAGGCTATTTTATCAAATATGACTTCTTCACTATTCAACGGAAGCATAGGTTTTAATGGGGAGGTGTCTACCAAAAACGAGGTCCCCACTTTTGCCATGAAGCTTGGCATGGATCAATTGGGAATAGGGGAAAGCTTCAAATCGCTCGAATTATTCAAGTTTTTGGCACCTGTAGCCAGTGCGCTTCAAGGAAAGTTGAACTCTGATTTGGAATTATCAGGTAGTCTTAACAATGATTTTACCCCGAATCTTAAAACCATTTCGGGCAAGGTGTTGGCAGAATTATTGTCTACCCAAATTAATGCGGATCAGGCAAAAGTACTTTCTGCATTGGGAAATAAGCTCAATTTCATTGAGTTGGACAAACTTGATTTAAAAGGATTGAAAACAGCATTGTCTTTTGAGGATGGCACCGTAAAAGTGAAGCCCTTTACAATAAAGTACGAGGATATTTCAATTAAGGTAGATGGTAGCCATACTTTTGATAGACAATTGAATTACGTGGCAACATTTGATGTGCCAGCTAAATACTTAGGGACTGAAGTGAATTCCCTGATTGCTAAAATTGACGAAAAAGAACTTGAAAACCTAACCATTCCCGTGGCCGCCAATATTGCAGGAAATTATGCCAGTCCTGAGGTGACAACCGATTTAACATCAGGGGTTAAGAATTTGACCACAAAATTAATCGATATTCAAAAACAGAAATTGATCAATAAAGGCAAGGACAAAGCGGGCGCGTTGTTAGGGGACATATTAACAGCTAATACTACTGACAAGGATTCTACAGCGGTATCGCAACAAGAGCAGACGAACGATGCTGTTAAGGACGTGTTAGGCGGAATTTTAAGCGGTACCAAACAGACCCAAGATTCGGTCGTACAAGATAAGGATACCTCGTCTACTGCAAAAAAGGATCCGGTCAAGGATGCTGCAAAGAGTATTCTAGGCGGATTGTTGGGAGGAAAAAAGAAAAGGGATACTTCAAAGACCGAGAACGATTCAATTAACTAATACCAAGCGAAATATAGTACCCTTCGCTACCACGAACATTGAATACGGTATTGTCTTCAAATATGAGATACTGCCCTTTTATACCCATTAAAACACCGTTATAACTGGGAGTTTTACCAAGATTCAGGCTTTTTACCTTTTCAGGGTATTTAAGAACGGGAAACTCCATATGGGTTTCGTTCTTGTTTTCTAAAAAATATTCCTTTGCTTCAGAAGGTATGTATTGCTTTAGATTATTGCGCCATTTTACCAAATCTTCGTCATCAACATTGTTGGTAAGCATTTTACGCCAATTGGTCTTATCTCCAAGATGATCTTTGAGGGCTACTTCGGTAATACCAGCTAAATACCTGTTCGGAACTTCAATAATTTCAATTGCTTCATGGGCGCCCTGGTCAATCCACCTTGTAGGCACTTGACTTTTGCGGGTTACCCCTACTTTTATATTGCTTGAATTTGCCAAATAGACAATATGAGGCTGCAATTGTACCTTTTTCTCATATTCCAAATCGCGGTCTTCCTTACCTAAATGGGCTGTACTTAATTCAGGGCGCATGATCCAATCCCCGGCTGAAGGCGTTTCAAAGAAACAGGTTTTGCAAAACCCCTGTCTAAAAATAGGCCGGTCTTCGCCGCAACTGAGACATTGAAACTTTATGAAGTCTATTTGCAATTGTTTTGTAAGTACTTGATTCACATTTAAAAAATTGCCTTCAAAGAGCATATAATATTGAATTGGTTGCCCCATTTCTGTCTGCATCTTGCGCAAAACTCCCTCGTAGTGCATATATGATTTTCTTATTGGATGATCTATTTGAAAATGATAACTATATAAGCTATTTTTAACTTGCTAAAGATACCTAAAAATGCCAATACCTTTATTTAATTCTATAGCGTCATGGTTGTTGAAAAAACGCTATCACCAAATAGAACTTTTTTTGAAATACCCTGGGGAGGTACAAGAGGAGGTGCTGCATCATTTATTGGAAATAGCCGAGGATACGGAAATTGGCAAGAAGTATGATTTTGAGTCAATTGCTAACTATGAAACCTTTAGCGAAAGGGTACCGATTGTTTCCTATGAAGAATTAGAACCATTGATTGAGCGCACTAGAAAAGGCGAGCAGAATATATTTTGGCCTACGTCAATAAAGTGGTTTGCGAAAAGCAGTGGAACAACAAATGCCAAAAGTAAGTTTATACCGGTTAGTACTGAGGCTTTGGAAGACTGCCACTATAAATCAGGGAAGGATTTGCTTTGCCTTTATCTCAACAATAATGAAAATTCACAGCTTTTTACAGGTAAAAGCCTTCGCTTAGGTGGTAGTAAGGAATTGTATCATGATAACGGTTCTTTTTTTGGTGATTTATCCGCGATTCTAATTGATAATATGCCGCTCTGGGCAGAATTTAGTAGTACGCCGAGTAATAGGGTATCGCTAATGAGTGAGTGGGAAAGCAAATTAAAGGCCATCGTTCTTGAAAGTACCCAGGAGAATGTGACGAGTTTGGCTGGGGTACCTTCCTGGATGTTGGTTTTATTGAACAATGTTTTACAGGAAACAGGAAAAGACCATCTGTTTCAGGTTTGGGAAAACCTTGAGGTTTATTTTCATGGTGGCGTTAGTTTCGTACCCTACAAAGAACAATACCAAAACCTGTTTCCAAGAAAAAGTTTCAAGTATTATGAAATTTACAATGCCTCCGAGGGTTTCTTTGCAATTCAGGACAGGAATAATGCCGATGATCTACTGCTGATGCTCGACTATGGTATTTTTTATGAGTTTATCCCTATGGATACCTATGGCACTAACAACCAAAAAACGCTTCCGCTATGGGATGTTGAAATCAATAAAAACTATGTTATTATCATTACTACCAATGCGGGTCTATGGCGTTATAAGATTGGGGATACCGTAAGATTTACCTCTATAAATCCGTATCGTATTCGTGTAACAGGTCGTACCAAACACCATATAAATGTATTTGGCGAGGAATTGATTATTGAAAATGCAGAGGAAGCGCTTAATAAAATATGCAAAAAGACAGAAGCAGAGATAAAGGACTATACCGTCGCGCCAATATTTATGGCTGGCAAAGAGAAAGGTGCCCATGAATGGATCATCGAATTCAGGAAAGCACCGAAAGATTTAAATTATTTTACAGAATTTTTGGATAATGCCCTAAAATCGCTCAATTCTGATTATGAGGCCAAACGTTACAATAATATTACACTAAAGATGCCTAAGGTACATATGGGGCGGGAAAATTTATTCTATGATTGGCTAAAATCAAAAGATAAATTAGGTGGACAACATAAAATACCACGATTATCCAATAAAAGGGATTATATCGAAGAATTGCTTCCAATGAACCACTAAATAGTTATTTCTGCCAGTAAATGGCGAATTTGTACTTGTAAACTTACCTAACTTCTTAGTACAAATTGTAGTGAAATGGCAGAAAGGCTTGTTGTAATATCAGACATATGGGGCTCAAAAAAAGGGCTTTGGTTAACCTCTTACCTTGCTTATCTTCAGCAATACTTTGACATAACGTATTATGATATTCAACAATTGGCAAGAATTAACCTGAGTGTTTATTCTGAAAAAAATCTTCATGATGCTTTTTTAGATGGTGGCATTGATAAGGCCGTTGACGAATTAATTAAAAGTGAAGAAGAACCTTGTCATTATTTAGCATTTAGTACCGGGGGTACAATTGCCTGGAAGGCAAATTTAAAGGGACTTCCAATGAAGTCTTTATACAGTATATCTGCCACTAGAATTCGTTTTGAAAATAAAAAGCCCAGTATACCTATTTCCTTGGTGTATGGTGAAAAGGATTCTAAAAGACCCACTGACAATTGGTTTAATAAAATGTCCTTGGAGAAGGAGCTTATACCCAATGTTGGGCATGAACTATATGCTGATGAAAAGGTCATCAAAAAAGTCTGTCATGATCTTTTGAATAGGGTAACTTCTAAATTAGGCGCGTTAGAAAAAGGACGGGTAATAAAACTAAGAAACAGCTTTTAATTTCTTAATGGTTTCATGTGATATCTTATTTTCAGCATAAGGTTTAGAGACCTTGAATTCAGTTTCACCAGTACTGGGCATTTCGAACATAGCATCGGTAAATATCGCCTCGCACAATGAACGTAATCCTCTCGCTCCCAGTTTATATTCGATAGCTTTTTTAACGATATAATCCAAAGCTTGTTCTGTAATGGTGAAAGAGATACCATCCATAGCAAATAATTTTTCATATTGCTTGATTATGGCATTTTTCGGCTCTGTTAGAATAGCCCTCAAGGTTTCTTGATCTAAAGGATTCATATGCGTCAATACTGGAAGTCTTCCAATTATTTCGGGAATAAGTCCAAATTCCTTTAAATCTTTCGGAATAATATATTGCAATATATTGGTTTCATCAAGACTTTCATCGGCTTTTGAAGCACTATAGCCAACTGCCTGCATGTTCAGACGTTTAGAAATCGCTCGCTCAATTCCATCGAAGGCGCCACCAGCAATAAAAAGAATATTTTCAGTATTTACTTCGATGAATTTCTGGTCGGGATGTTTTCGTCCTCCTTTTGGTGGAACATTTACAACGGTACCCTCTAATAGCTTGAGAAGTCCCTGTTGAACCCCTTCTCCCGAAACATCCCTCGTAATTGAAGGATTATCGCTTTTTCGGGCGATTTTATCTATTTCGTCTATGAAAACTATGCCCCGCTCGGCCTTTTCAAGATTATAATCGGCAGCCTGCAATAAGCGGGTAAGAATACTTTCAACATCTTCGCCAACATAACCTGCTTCGGTAAGAACCGTAGCATCAACAATCGCTAGCGGAACATTGAGCATTTTAGATATTGTTTTTGCCATTAAAGTTTTGCCAGTCCCTGTCTGACCGACCATAATGATATTGCTTTTTTGTATTTCTATATCGTCTTCAGTGGAATGTGGTTGTAATAATCGCTTATAATGATTGTACACAGCCACTGACATTACCTTTTTCGTCCTATTTTGACCAATAATGAAAGTGTCTAGAAATTCTTTGATCTCTAGGGGTTTTTTGAGGACCAATTCTGAAGAAAGGTCATTGGCTTTTGACTGATTAGACTCCTCAGCAACAATACCATGGGCCTGCTCTATACAGCGATCGCATATATGCGCATCTAAACCAGCAATCAAAAGATTGGTCTCTGGTTTCTTTCTTCCACAAAAAGAACATTCTAAATTTTCTTTAGCCATATCATTATTGTCTAACAAGAATATTAACGATAGAATTTGCTTTTTGGTTCATTTCTGAAGGAAACAAATACCAATTTATTAGCAATTCGTCGAAATTAATCATTATCTCTTACCAAGATTTCGTCAATCATTCCGTATTTCAAAGCTTCATCGGCTTTCATCCAGTAATCCCGATCACTATCCTCATGAACCTTATCCAAGGTTTGTCCCGAATGCTTGGATATGATTTGATAAAGCTCTTCTTTTAGTTTTAAAATTTCCCTTGCTGTAATTTCTATATCACTTGCCTGGCCTTGTGCCCCTCCCATAGGTTGATGAATCATAACCCGGGAATGTGTGAGTCCACTTCTTTTGCCAACTTCCCCAGCGCACAACAATACTGCGCCCATTGATGCCGCCATTCCTGTGCAAATGGTAGCCACATCCGGTTTTATAAACTGCATGGTATCATAGATGCCTAATCCGGCATATACACTTCCGCCGGGTGAATTAATATAAATCTGAATATCTTTTGAAGCATCGGCACTCTCTAAAAAAAGCAATTGCGCCTGTACGATATTTGCCACTTGGTCATTGATCCCTGTTCCAAGGAAAATTATTCGATCCATCATTAAACGTGAGAAGACATCCATGGCAATAGCATTCAGTTGCCTTTCTTCGATAATGTTAGGGGTCATATTTGTCGGGTACATACTACTCATGATCTTATCATAGTACATACTGCTTATTCCTTGATGATTTATAGCGTAATTCTTGAATTCTTTTCCGTAATCCATTTAGTATGTGTTCAATAATTTAAATAAAAAAGGTGCCGAAAACAACGCTTCGGCACCGTAAAGATACTTATTTTAATCAGACATTTTTAGCAAAGGATTTTGCTTTTTATCTATTAATTATCCGTAAACCTCTTTGACAAAGTTTTCATAGGTAACCTCTTTTGTCTTTAAATTGACTTTCTCCTTATAAAGCGTAATCAATTTCTGACTCATCAATTGCTCAGACAATCTTTTAACTTCATCCTGGTTGCCCAAAACCCGAGCCGCAATGGTATCTAATTCTTCTTCTTGTGGATTTAATTGCCCAAATTGTGCCATTTGTGATTTAATGAATCCTTTGGCGAATTCTTTCAGCTCTTCAAATTGGATTTGAATGTCATTATCCTTAATGATCTTGCCTTCAATCAATTGATAACGAAGTCCTTTTTCAGATTTCTCATATTCTTCATTCGCCTGATCATCAGATAGCGGTTCTTCACCTGTGGTTTGGATCCACTTTGTTAAAAATTCCGTGGGCAGTTCAAACTTGGTGTTTTCAATGAAATACTCGGTTATATCATTTAATAACTTCTGATCGGATTGCTGTTCAAATTGTTTTTCTGAATCTTCCTTTATCCTTTCTTTCAATTCTTTGGCTGAGGTAATAGCATCTTTCCCAAATAGTTTGTCGAACAGATCTTGGTCAAGTTTTGCCGGCTCCCTTTCATTGATTTCATCGATAGTAAACAATACCTCAATATTTATGTCCTTGGCTTTTTCCTGGGAAATGCCCAACACACTGGAAACCAAGTAGTCTTCTTTGAATAGTCCTTTTGTTTTTAGGGTGATCACATCACCAACTTTTTTACCCAAAAGACTATTCATGGCTTTTTTACTTTTGACTTTGTCAAGTTCTAAAGTGGCCTTATTTTCGATTTCCTCCGCCTCATTTTTAAATGTACCTAATACTTCAAAGTCTTTGCCTATTTCCTGTTTGCTTACTAATTTGCCATATTGCTTTTGTATACGCAATACTTGTTCGTCAACCATTTTTTTATCGGCGACGATTTTATAATGTGTAAGCGATTTCTTGGTTTTTAATGGGACCTCAAAACTAGGGGCAAGGCCCAGTTCAAATTCAAAGTCTAACTGATCTTGATCCCAATCAAAATTATCTTGTTGTTTTGGAAGTGGGTTCCCAAGGACATCCAATTTTTCTTCCGTGAGGTATTTGTTGAGGTTATCTTGAAGAAGTTTATTTACCTCGTCGACTAAAACCGCTTTGCCATATTGTTTTTTGATTAGGCCCATAGGAACGTGGCCCTTTCTAAAGCCAGGAATATTCGCCTGCTTTCTATAGTCGCTTAGAATACTATCAACCTTTTCTTGATAGTCATCTTTGGTAATAGCAACTTTTACAACTGCATTTAAATCGTCAATCTGCTCTTTTGTGATATTCATTTGCGTCTCTAATTTTGCATAAATAAAATGGGATGCAAAAGTAGCATAATTTAAATATATGAGCAAGTTTTTAAGTCACCGCATTTCATGTA
>JABDKZ010000122.1 GCA_013001935.1 Maribacter sp. | reverse complement strand
TAGCTAGAGTTTGTCCATTCAGATACATTACCAGCCATATTGTACAAGTTAAAATCGTTAGGTTCATAAGACTTGGCCTCTACGGTATACAAAGCTTGATCGGCCGCATAATCACCACGCTGTGGTTTAAAGTTTGCCATAAAGCAACCTGTATCACTAATGACATAAGGACCACCCCAAGGATAGGTACCACCTTCGATACCACCTCTTGCGGCATATTCCCATTCAGCTTCGGTTGGCAATCTAAATTTATTCACGAATTGCTTGCCTTTGCTTTTTTGGTCATCATTCTTATACTTGGTCCTCCAGTTACAAAATGCCTGAGCTTGTTTCCAAGAGATACCAACAACGGGATAATCGCTATATGCATCATGCCAGAAATAGTCATTATGCATTGGCTCATTATACGAATATTCAAAATCCCTGATCCAAACCGTGGTATCCGGATAAATCTCCAATTCTTCTTGAATGATAAAATCTTTTCTGCTACCCGTTCTTGAACGCGCGGCAGCTTCTATATCCATCCAGCTATATTTGTACTTTAATTTGGTAACATCAAAGCTTCTTTGACCGTTATAAGATTCTTCTTCCGGAATGTAAAGTGAGTCTACCATTACTTCAGTATAGTACTCATCCGGATAATCAGAAATATCCCAAATCAAATCTACATCCTTATTCAAGGCTCTACCTTCGTAACCGGTCTCACCCATACCAGCATAATTGTCGAGCATATATTTATCATACACTGATGATTTTGTGGTATCCGCATCTTTGAAAGCATACTCCCCTATGCCACCATCATCAGGACCTAATCCTAACTCATCGGCAAGGATGGCCATTCTGGTTCTGGTTATTGAATCTTTGACCCATTCTACAAACTGGCGATATTCGCTATTTGTAATCTCGGTGTCATCCATATAAAATGAACGAACGGTAACGGTCTTGGTTGGTGCATTGAGAACTTTAGCTTGGTCTTCCTCACTTTTACCCATGATGAAAGATCCCCGAGGGATCAACTCCATTCCATAAGGTTTTTGCGGGTACCATTTTTTTCCTTGGACGCCGACTAGTTCTCCTTTTGTTTTAGACCCACAACTTGTGAGCAAAAAAACAAATGCTATAGATGATAACAATAGCTTCTTCATACTTTAGGTTAAATTTCGATTAAGGTTTTAAATGCAATCACAAATATTATTCTACTCTCTAAAACTACGTTTTGAGTAAATTATTGTATCCTGTACAATTATCCCTTGATTTTTTTTAATTAGTTAAAGCCTTTTCTGTAAGCCTTAAACCACCTTTCGGGAATAATCTGATTACATGCATCCAGATAGTCCTGTTCGGTACATGGTAATAACGCCGCTGAATCGGCTTTAGTATGTGAAGACAAAATTGTTGGTACCTCTACCCACCATCTTTCGGTAAGTTGGCTTTTATAATAGATTAAATGCTCGGTTTCAGTTGGTACGGTATACTTTGTAAAATCATCAGTTTTTGAGTAAGGAGACTCTTTGATCCTGAAATTAACGCCTTCAATGAAATACCAGATGATTTGTGCCAAGAGTTGATGGGATTGATCCAGGTTTTCCATTTCATAAATCCCGAAGACACTAACTTTATCACTTAGGCCTGCATACCTTGCAATGGCACAAATTTCACGTCCATCAAAACCGTTTGGAGAAAAATTTGGAGATGTCCCTATCTCACTGGCTTTGATTGAACGCGCATCTAAACTCACCATATGCGCATTACGTAAAACGGGTTCTGCCAATGCTATGTCATTAATTAATTCACCCAGTCTATAGGCATCAAAAAAAAGACGCTCCATTAAGTCTTTTTCTTCTTGTGCATTAAAGTAACTCTGGTATCCTAAATTCGAAAAGTTAAAAAGGTTGTTGGGCTTGTCAGTAATTATCTTACTCATATAAGAATGTGAAGAAATAAGTTCATCTTCCATTCCAAAATCAAAACGACTATCAATCGCGACTAGATTGATCATATCTCGAATACCGTCAAAAGACCTATAGGCAGGATAGGTGATATCCTGGGTTGCTCCTAATATAATAGGTATGATATTCTCCTCAAGTAGACCTGCCACTATTTGCTTCACAACAAAGTAGGTGTCATCAACAGTCTCGCCCTCTTCAATATCGCCCATATCTACAATGGTGGAATTCCAATTACCAAGAAGAAGCTTGTATAACTGAATTCGAATACCGGAAACATCGAGTTTTTCAGGTTTCTTTTCAAAGGCATTTCGGGATTCCTTTACTCCCAAAATTGCAATGGTAGCATTGGCCAGGACCGGCAATCCGTCGTTTTTGGTATGCGCATAAATATGTTTTCCAAGCGCCTGTGGTGGTAATAATTCTGAATGGGCCAATACCTTATCTTCAACAGGAACTAAAAAATCATATGCCATACTTACTTCTTAGCTTTGGGTTTTGCTTTTGCCTTTGTTTTTTTCTTGGGGGATTTCTTTTCAATAAGTGCTTTGGCCTCTTCTAAAGATATCTTAGTCGCATCAACCGTTTTAGCCAGTTCAACCTTAATCCTACCTTTTAGAATATTGTGCCTCCCCCATCTTGCTTTTTCTATGCGAATGCCTTCTTCAGGCCATTCTTGAACAAGCTTATCTATTTCCTTCTGTTTTTTGGCTTCGATCAATTCTTCGATATTCGCCTGTGAAAGATTATCAAAATCATATTTCTTGTTCACATTAATGAACATGCCATTCCATTTGATAAATGGCCCAAAACGACCTACGCCCTTTATGACATCCTTTTCTTCATAAATAGCGATAGGTGCATCTGCCTTTTGCTTTTCCTTTATTAATTCTATGGCTCTTTCCAAAGAAACATCCATTGCACTTTCACCTTTGGCTAGTGAGACGAACTTTTTTCCAAACTTAACATAAGGACCAAACCTTCCTACATTGGCCTCTATTTCCTGATCCTCATAAACTCCTAATTTTCTGGGAAGTTTAAATAAGTCCATGGCCTCTTCATACGTTATTGTATTCAAGGATTGGTCTGGTGATAAACTTGCAAATTGTGGTTTTTCCTCGTCCTCTACAGTACCAATTTGTACCATAGGGCCAAACCTTCCCAAGCGTACCGATACCTGTTTGCCGGTTTTGGGATCCTTACCCAATACCCGCTCCCCACTAGCACGGTCTGCATTCTCCTCAACATGCAAGACCTTTGGACGAAAGTCTTTATAAAAATCTCTCATTACTTTCTTCCAGTCCTCATCGCCTTCGGCAATTTCATCAAATTCTTCTTCAACCCTTGCCGTGAAGTTATAATCGAGAATATTCGAAAAATGACTTACTAAAAAGTCATTTACAATCATTCCGATATCGGTTGGGACCATTTTACCTTTATCTGAACCAACAGTTTCAACAAGCTGTTTTTCCTTAATATTCCCAGCTTCTAAAACAAATTGAACATAATTTCGCTCGGCTCCCTCAATGGTTCCCTTTTCAATATAGCCCCTGTTTTGAATTGTAGAAATCGTTGGGGCGTAGGTAGACGGCCTTCCAATACCTAGTTCTTCCAACTTTTTGACCAATGAAGCCTCCGTAAACCTATACGGTGGTCTAGTGAAACGCTCGGTAGCCGATATATAGTTATTGTGTAATACATCACCAACGTTCATTGCCGGTAACATCCCCTCTTGGTCTTCGGCCATATCCTCATCATCAATTCCCTCTAGGTAGACCTTAAGGAAACCGTCGAATTTGATTACTTCACCATTTGCTGTAAACTCTTCAGCATGGGTACTCGCTTTTATTTTTACATTGGTACGTTCTAACTGTGCATCGCTCATTTGTGAGGCTATGGTTCTTTTCCATATAAGCTCATACAATTTTGATTGATCTCGTTCTAACGAAGCGGACTGCCGCTTCATATCTGTAGGACGAATGGCTTCATGCGCTTCTTGTGCTCCTTTCGATTTTCCTTTGAAATTACGGACTGTACTATATTTTTCACCATAATTTTCAACAATGGCATCTTTAGCTGCATTAATTGCCTCACCCGATAGATTAACGCTATCCGTTCTCATGTAGGTTATGAGTCCAGCTTCATACAATCGCTGTGCTACCTGCATGGTACGCCCGACCGAAAAGTACAATTTTCGTGATGCTTCTTGTTGTAAGGTTGATGTTGTAAACGGTGCGGAAGGAGATTTTTTTGCGGGTTTCTTATCCAGGTTCCCAACTGAGAAATTGGCTCCAATATTTTTTTTCAAGAAAGCTTCTGCCTCTTCCTTAGTTGCAAAGCTCTTCCCTAACTTAGCCGTGAATACCCCGTTACTCTCCGTTTTGAATTCCGCGGAAATCCTGAAAGAAGCCTTAGCGGTAAAATCTTCTATTTCACGCTCGCGCTCTACAATCAATCGTACAGCTACAGACTGTACTCTTCCTGCTGAGAGACCTGGTTTAATTTTTTTCCAAAGTACAGGTGATAATTGGTAACCCACCAATCTATCCAAGACTCTTCGTGCCTGTTGGGCATTTACCAAATTGTAATTGATCTCTCTTGGATTTTCTATGGCTTTCTGGATGGCAGACTTTGTAATTGAATTAAAAACGATTCTTCTGGTCTTCTCCTTCTCTAAGCCCAAGGTCTCGGAAAGGTGCCAGGAAATTGCTTCTCCCTCACGATCCTCATCACTCGCCAACCATATCGTATCGGCTTTCTTAGCTAAATCCTTGAGTTTTTTAACTAAGGCCTTTTTGTCTTTGTCAACAATATATTTTGGCATAAAATCATTGTCAACATCTACACCCAATTCTTTTGAAGGCAAATCTGCAATATGCCCAAAACTAGATTCAACCTTAAAATCCTTCCCTAAAAATTTCTCTATGGTTTTTGCCTTTGCAGGTGACTCTACTATAACTAAATTCTTTGCCATCGATTGGTTTTTCAAGACACAAAAGTAGTTGAATTTTTTAATTACGTAATATCCCTTATATATATGTATACAAAAATGCCCCGTTTACACGGGGCATTTTGAGTAAGCGACAATCGTTTTTCTAGTTTAATTCCAAAGTACTCATCAACCTGATATCATTATTTAAATATTCATATTGATAGAGCACATCTTCCCCCACCATAAGTAATGAGGTTTCTAATGGAATGACATCAAAAGTATTGATATCCTCAAAGTGATTTAAGGAAACTAAATCCGCTACATCTGTTTTGTCATACACCTTTAAACCTGAATCCCCATCGCAAACGAATAACTTTTCGTCTTTTACACCAAGACCATAAGGGCCATCCATCGGGTAACTTACGGTTAATTCAGGATTCGATATATCTGAGATATCCACGATGAACAAACCACTCTCGGTAGCACCGCACATATTGCCGCCTCGAAGCGTAACATAGGCATAATCCCCATCTACTACAACAGGGTCACAGGCTGTACCATGTTGAAATTCAGAAATGAATGTTGGAGTGGCAGGAGAGGAAATGTCATAAATGTACATGCCTCGCATACTTCCTAAGAATAAATGCTGTCCTCTATTGAAAATGGTCTCTATGTCGAAACCTGCGTAAACATCATCCAATTCTTGAGGATTTTCTAAATCCTGAATATTGAAAATATTTATAGTGTGGCTATCTACAGCGTACAAAAAGTCTCCAACAATTTTAAAACGAGCCAAAGACCCACCTTGACCTACTGATGCATCATTGGCGGCTTCAGCCAGGGCAAACAGTTCCCCATTGCGCATAAATCGCTCTTCATATTCCGAAATGAGTCTTCGTTCTGTTACTGTTTCCCACCCAAGCAATATTTCATTTTCATAGTCAACACTATCATACTCGTAAAAATCGACATTGGCTGGCCAGACAATATTTTCGCGTAGTACATTGTCAAGGCGGTTTACAATTTTTATGGAATTTATATCTGAAATATCGAGCACGATCAAATCCATGATACTATCCGCGTACAGGTAATCATCCTTAATAGAGATATCGACATTTCCCGCAATTTTAATGAATGAGATTTTTTTGGGAGCATCCGGATTGCTATTATCAATGACATGAACACCTCTATACTTGTCATTCACAAAAATATAATCTTGATAAGCATAAATTTTACCTGATTCTTTTATGGGTAATGGCGAAATAATGTCCACACTATTCTTAAACTCTGCTTTACTAATGGTCAGGGGTCTTGCCACCAAGTAATCTGCATACTTACTATCATCGGTTTTTTCACAGGACACCACACCTAAGGATGCAACAAATACAAGCAATAACAAATTCTTTTTCATAGTCTTTTTTTAATGGGGTTGTACCGTTAAGATGCAATCACATCTTTTGCGTTGCGTCTAAAAAAACAAAACCATTAGAGAAAATTACCCTTCAGTAGAAAACCCAATACTATCTTTATACATAAAATAGATTGGTATTTTAGCCAGCATTGCAGTAAACAAAACACCAACAAAGCAGAGCAGAACGCCCAATTCAGCTACAATTCCCATGACGATTATCAGACCAAAAATCACCAGCCAATTTCTATTTCCCAACGCAAAGCTTGACTTTAAGATTTCCATGGCGGATAATTCCTTGTCAAAGGCCAAGAAAGCAGGAAATAACGATATAGGGACAATCATATAAAAGACTCCTAGTCCGCAAGCCAATAATCCCAAGAGTATTAATCCCAAGGACAATAATGATAATGCGATAACGGTCGAAACGTACTCCTTTTTAAAGTAGTAAAAGTAACTATCAGCTTCAGATAAGTTTAAATCCTTAATCTTGCATATTCGCAAGAATGCTGCATTTAGCATTAAACTTACCACCGTAATTCCCAAAATAACGAAAGGCATTATAATTATCATAGGCAAAAAAACTTCAGGCGGAATCTCCTCGCTTCTTAGCATTTCAGGATCTGATACCCCGGCAATTAACAATGGAAGGTACATAAGGATATAGAAAGGGATTATAATTGCGAAGGTCAATAAAACAATAACAAACCCTTGCACCCATACTTTTTTGAACAATTCGATCGATTTGCTAAAAATTGAACCAAAATCCAAGGGATTACTTTCCGCAATTTTACCTGATAACACTGTGAAATTCATAATGTATATGCTTCATTTATATGTAAGGTAACGTTATAATCGCTAAAAAAGACCTAAAATACACTGTCATATTGTCATATATTTGGATTAAGCATTATCTTTGCTGACCCATTTTGCGCGAAAGGATTATTATATGGAGAAAATCATTGACGAGAAAGTTCAGGGTGAAGCCCTTATTTTAGATCAGAATAGGAAGAATACCCGAAAGCTATACATTGAAAGCTATGGGTGTGCCATGAATTTTTCCGATAGCGAAATTGTAGCCTCTATTATGGCAAATGAAGGGTTCAACACCACACAAGTCCTGGAAGATGCCGATTTGGTATTAGTGAACACTTGTTCAATTCGAGAAAAAGCAGAATTGACCGTTCGCAAGCGTTTAGAAAAATACAATGCCATAAAGAAGAATAGGCCACATATGAAAGTGGGAGTGCTCGGATGTATGGCCGAACGCCTTAAAAGTAAATTGCTCGAAGAGGAAAAAATTGTGGACATGGTCGTTGGTCCTGACGCCTATAAAGATTTACCCAATCTTCTTCAAGAAATCGATGAAGGTAGGGAAGCGGTTAATGTGCTGCTTTCAAAAGATGAAACTTATGGCGATATCTCGCCGGTACGATTGAATTCCAATGGCGTCAGTGCATTAGTTTCAATTACACGAGGTTGCGACAATATGTGTACTTTTTGCGTCGTTCCCTTTACAAGGGGCAGAGAACGCAGTCGTGACCCCCAATCTATTCTTGGTGAAGTCAATGATCTATGGAATAAAGGATTTAAAGAGATTACCTTACTCGGG
>JABDKZ010000103.1 GCA_013001935.1 Maribacter sp. | reverse complement strand
TCCCTTACAAATCTGGAGCTCCCCAATGAAGGAAACTCGGACCCGGTAGCTGTGCCCATCGGTAAAATCTCAATGCGTGTATTCCCTTGTATTGCTCTGGTCTGAAGCAGCTCGAAAACACTTTCATCAAAACCATCGCTGATCAATAAAACGATACCTGGGGCTTCGGTCTTTTTCATAATACTGTCAGCCAAGATCAATCCCGATTCAAGGTCTGATCCCTGAAAAGGTAGAATTCCTGTGGTAATGCCCTTTAAATTAGATTCCACGATCCTGTAATCATTGGTTAAAGGAACCAAGGTATGGGCTGTTCCCGAGAAACCAACCAATGCCACTCTCAACCTGGGATCGGCCTCAAGAAGATCGCTGATCTTAAATTTGGCCCGTTCCAATCTATTTGGTTGAAGATCGGTCGCCATCATGCTCTGGGAGAGATCAAGTAAAATCACCAGTGGTGTTTCAAGGATACGTTCTGGTTGTTCGTATTTTTCCCAACTTGGTCCGGCCAACCCAACGACTGCAATCGATAATACCAAAAATGTAATCAGCTGCATCCATCGTTTCATGGTTTCACTGCCTTTTTTAATTACAAATGGCCGTAAATGAGTTGCAATATTTCGTTTCCAGCGTACTTCCTCACGAACCACAAGCAAACCTATTATCAAGAGTACTGCCAATAGTAAAAACAGCCACAAAAACCGAGGCCTTAAAAAATGAAATTCATTCCAATCGATATGTAGAACACTGTCAATCATCGTTGAATTTCTGTTTTAATTGTTTAAGTCCCGAAAACAATATTTGAATAGTAAGCATTACTAATGCAATACCCAGCGCAGCCCCAAGGGGATAGTAATATAATAAGGTAATAGGCTGATATTCCTCTTCTTCATATTCTATGGGCTCTAATGCATCCAATTCCTCATAGATCTCATTTAATCTGTCAGCATCAATCGCCCTAAAATAGGATGCCCCCGTAATTTCCGCTATTTCCTCGAGAGTTTTTTCATCAAGATCAGATCCACGCCCTTTAGGATCTCCTATGCCAATAGTGTAGACTTTTATAGAGTCATTTTTCGCCAAATCGGCCGCATCCAACGGTAATATCTCAGTCCTTGCATCGACTCCATCGGTTAAAACCAGCATCACCTTGGTTTTAATGGTGTCTTGTTCAAACATGTCTATTCCCTTCACAATCGCTTTTCCGATATGTGTTAACTGGCCGGCCATACCTACATCCGCCTCATCCAATAACTGATCTACGGTTTTAAGATCAGTAGTAAAAGGGGCCTGGACATAGGCGCTTGAACCAAAGAATATCAAACCCATACGGTCTCCCTCGCGCTCCAGGATAAAATCATGCATCACTTTTTTAACGGCATCCCATCGGCGAACACGTTTCCCATCTATTTTCCAATCGGTTTCTGCCATACTAAAAGAAATATCCGCAACAATCAGAAAATTTCTGGAGGTTTTGATTTTCAATAGAGGTTCCTCTACCAATTGAGGGGAAGACAGCGCCCCTATGGTAAGTAGCCACACCAATGAAAGTCCTAGCCATTGCAAAACATTCCGCTTTCGAATCAAAGCGGATCGCCTGGGTTTTTCTCCGGTATACTTTTCCGCCTTTTTAATATCCGGCAAAAACAATGAGGAGCTTTTTAACCTTAACGCTGGGAACACGAAATAGATAAGCAATGGAAGCGGTAGCAACCAAAAGACCCACATATATGCTATTTCAAAATTTTCAGGCATGTGTTCTTATCCATTTTTTTGCAGTCTCACGTAGTGCACCCACCTGAGTGCCGTGGTCTGTGTTGGCAGCTGCTGAATTAGACCCTAACAGCATGGCAAACGGTGTGAACTGGGTATGCTTTCCGGTTTTCTCAAGAAAATGTAACCAATCCAAACCAAACAGAGCCGCAACCTTTGGTCGCCCATAGGTAACCATGGCCACTTGTTTCAGCGTTATCTGAATGGTGTTCAACGCAGCCGTATCTGGGTCGTCAGATACTAAAATTCCATCTAATTTTTTAAGGGCAGATCTGCGATACGCCTTGCTTTGATAGCTTTTGTACCACTTGAATAGGCCATATACCAAGGCAATCAAGACCAGTACCAACAAAACATACCATGCCGGGGTATCGAAAGTAAACGCAACCGGTTCGGGTTCATAAAGGGGTTCTAGATCGGGTACGACGATGTCCTGGTCATCCGAAGTCTGAAAATGACCCAACATCCAAAAATAATATGTACCTAAAGCATACTTCATTTTCGCGGTTTAATAAGTATGTCTTTCATTTGAACATCGATATCGGTTATGGTATTGAGTTTAAATAGGGGTACCCGATACTTCTTCATTTTAGTTTCAAATTGTTCATAGTCGGCATCGAAACCTGTCTCAAATCTTTCCCTTATTTTTTTATTCCTACCGTCAAGCTTAAGCTGGGAATCCTCGTTGCCCATGATCAGATGCTCTTTTGGAATATGCTGCTCCATCGGGTCATACACCTTGGCAAGAATAACATCATTATGGCGCGACATATAGGCGATTTCCTTTACCACCTCCGGGGCATATCGATGAAAATCACTGATAATGAAGATTAAGAAATCGTGGGATATAATAGTACGGATCTTAGCGAAGATCTCCGCTAATGCCGTGTCAAAGGAAACCGGTTTTGTTTCGTTCAACCTGTTATTTCTACGCACAATGGTTTCAAGAAAACGAAGTATATTCTTGCGATCACGTTTGGGGAATACCACGTCTATGCCCTCATCTGAAAAAACGATCCCCCCTACCCGATCTCCTTCCTTAAGTACCCTGAATGCGGCCAAGGCTGCAAGTTCGGCAGCAACGACCGATTTGGTTTTTCTTTGGGAGCCGAAGAACATGGATTTTGATTGATCTACAATGATCAATGCTGGTTTCTCTTTCTCCTCACTGAATACTTTGGTGTGTGTTTTCCGGGTTCTCGCGGTAACTTTCCAATCAATATTACGTATATCATCTCCGGCCACATAATTACGCACTTCTTCAAAATCCAATCCCCTGCCCCGTAATTTGGAAGCGTGTTTTCCGCCAAGAATACTTTTTACTTTTTGTTTCCTGGATAAAAAACTAAAACCTTTCGCCAAGGGCTCCATTTTAAGGAGGTCCTGTAAGCTGACAAATACGTTTGGGTTATTTACGGATTTCTTCATGACGCGATTCTAATTCGTTATCCGATGACAGCGACATAGGTAAGTAAGGAGGCTATGACCTCGTCTGCAGTTATTCCCTCTGCATTGGCCTCGTAGCTGAGAATTAAACGGTGTCTAAGACAATCGGTTACAACAGCCCGAATATCCT
>JABDKZ010000100.1 GCA_013001935.1 Maribacter sp. | reverse complement strand
CAAGTAATTGGTGAGAACTCTCGTGGTGATGATATGACCATCAATATTACGAAAACCAAAAAGCTCTCTAACGTACGCTCTTCAGGAGCGGATGATAAGGCGAAGATCGTACCAGCAATTAAGTTTTCCTTGGAGGAAGCCTTGGAATACATTCAAAAGGATGAATATGTTGAGGTGACCCCTAAATTTTTACGATTGCGCAAGATTTACTTGACCGAAGTAGATCGCAAGCGAAATAAGATTGCTTAGAAATAACAACAATTATTTAAAAAGGTCCAAGAATTAATTTGGACCTTTTTTATTTGACAAAATCTTTAGGTGCCTGATGTAATGCCGCCGCGGCAGCTCCGATAATACCTGCATAATTCTGTAATCCTGCAGCAATAACCGGAGTATCTATCGTAATATACTTTTCAAATTCTTTGAAATTCTTTGAAGTACCCCCCCCAAGAATTATCAGGTCAGGGGATATGATCAGGTCAACTAATTTCAGGAAAGTATTGAAACGTTTCCCCCATTGCTTATAGGACAAACCTTCCCGTTCCTTAGCGGAGGCAGCAGCCCAGAGCTCAATTTTTTTGTGTTTTTTATATGGTATTTGACCAAGCTCCATATTTGGGATCAATTCTCCATCTAAAAAAGCGCCACTCCCTAAACCTGTGCCAATAGTAATCATTAACACAAAACCATCTTTTCCTTTTCCAATGCCATAATTCATTGCGGCATATCCAGCGGCATCGGCATCGTTGATGACTGTAACCGGCAATCCAGTAGCTTCACTGAACAACTCCTGTACATTAACATTCAACCATTTTTTGTGAAGATTACCTGGCGATTTGCAGATTCCATGCTTAATTACTGTGGGGAATCCCACTCCCACAGGTCCTTTATGATCAAAGTGCTTTACCAATTGGGCAACGACCTTTGCCATTTCCTTGGGCTTTCTTGAGGGTGGAGTGGGAATTCTATGACGTTCTGTCAACAAATTACCAGTAAGTGAGTTTACCAATGCCCCTTTCATTCCAGAGCCGCCAATATCAATACCAAGTACTACCATTGTTGTTTTTTAGATTTCAAGCGCAAAATAGCAAAAAGATTAGGATTTGCAGGCTTGTGTTTATAACTGGTAATTAATTGTCCGGTTGAATATAATAATCGATGGAATTCAGGGAATGGTTCGCGTCAATTATATCCAGGATATTATCGATAAGTTTGCCAAAACCGGTCAAGGTATTCATTTGTTTGTTCTTACCAAGTGCACTTGATATGGTCTCATCACGATTTCCAAACAAATACCCTCCTTTTTTAACCCAAAGAAGGTTCAATAAGTGCTGCATGATGACATTGCCCAATTGATCTACGGAGATGGCAATTTTCAATAAGAATTCTCCCATTCCGGTAAATCCTTTTGTAAAAAGGGAATGGAAAAATCCATAAATGAGGCCTAATGGTCCTGTGAAAATCATCAAAACTATAGAGATGAAAAATAATAGTAAACCTATAAACGGCTTAACCTTTTTATCGGATTTAGAACCTTGTTTTTTATGTATCATGACTTTTTAGACATTTAATTAAATCATATTAGATTTTGGAAATTGTTGGCAGTGGATTATGCTTACCCAACACAATGTTTAATACCAGTGAATTCTAAATAAGTTAAACAGCCTTCTGTACTACTTCAAATACTTTGCTGCCATCGCATTTTAGCGTTTTGGACGGATATTTTAGAATAAGCGCGTAATCATGGGTCGCCATTAGGATGGTTCTTCCTGATTGGTTTATCTCTTGAAGTACTTTCATAACCTCGACACTGGTCTGTGGGTCTAGGTTACCTGTTGGTTCATCGGCTAGAATCAATTCAGGGTCGTTAAGAAGTGCCCTGGCAATGGCGATGCGCTGCTGCTCCCCACCTGAAAGTTCATGAGGGAATTTAAAACCTTTGGTTTTCATACCCACCTTATCAAGTACCTCGGTAATCTGGGTATTCATTTTACTTTGGTCTTTCCACCCTGTGGCCCTTAACACAAATTGAAGATTGTTATTGATATTGCGATCGGGCAGTAATTTAAAATCTTGGAATACGATACCCAACTTTCTTCTTAGAAAGGGAATGTCTTTTTCTTGGAGTGTCTTGAGATCAAATCCGACTATGGTTCCTTCACCCTGTCTTAAAGGCAGATCGCCATAAAGTGTTTTCATGAAACTACTTTTACCACTACCTGTTTTACCGATTAAGTAAACGAACTCCCCCTTTTTTATGTTTAAACTTACCTCATTCAAAACCATGCTTTCCTTTTGGAAAACAGCGACCTCTTTCAGTGTTAAAATAGATTCGGACATATTCGTGTTGTTGATATAAAAGTAATAAGTTCTATCTGAATTCAAAGGTAGCCACAGTAAATTATTTTTCTTTGTGAGCGATACAATTTACGTTTTGTATATACTTAGGAACGATATTTGCCGTTATTCTTGTAATACTTCGGAATTTTTAAATAGTTAGAACACTATGCTCAGAAAAATCACCGCTTTTATTCCTATTTTCATTGGAATATTTTGGATGGGGACCGCCCAGGAAACCAAAATCTACACCCACAAAAAAAAGGATTACCAAGATGCTTTGGCGCTTTACAACAATGAGCAATACCAGGCTGCCCAGACTATTTTCGAAAAGGTAAAATTGGCGACAAAAGATTATGAAACCGAGGCCAATAGCGCTTATTATGCTGCTAATGCGGCGGTACGATTAAATCAAATAGGTGCTGATAGATTGATGGAAGATTTTGTTGAAAACTACCCTACTTCCACAAAGAGAAACTCAGCTTATTCCGATGTAGCGGACTATTATTTCGAAACAGGAAAATATCCGTACGCCTTAAAATGGTACAACAAGGTAGATCAAAGCGCGATGCCCCGCAATGAAAAGGATAAATTCAATTTCAACTATGGCTATTCCTTGTTTGCCTCAAAAAAAACCAAGGAAGCCGAAAGATATTTAAGTAGGGTGACGAATTCACCTGTTTATGCTTCCCAAGCAAAATACTATTTGGGGTATATTGCCTATCAGCAAGATGACTATGAGGAAGCGAATGAGCGCTTTGACCAAATTACAGACCCCGAATTACTAGACGAAAAATTGTCATATTACCAAGCCGATATGAACTTCAAGCTGGGTAAGTTCGAGGAGGCCATTGCTTTGGCTAAAAAGCAACTACCAAAATCCGACAGAAAAGAGGTTTCAGAACTGAATAAAATTATTGGAGAGAGTTATTTCAATCTTAAGCAATATGCGAATGCGATTCCATATTTAGAGGAATACAAAGGCAGAAGAGGTAAATGGAGCAATACAGACTATTACCTTTTAGGATACTGCTTCTATAAACAGGACGATTTTGACAATGCCATTCAGCAGTTTAATAAAATCATAGGAGGCACGAATAGTGTTTCACAAAATGCATATTATCATTTAGCCGAATGTTATTTGAATTCAGATAAAAAACAAGAAGCCCTAAATGCTTTTCGAAATGCTTCCCAAATGGATTTCTCACCAGAAATACAGAAAGATGCCTACTTGAATTATGCGCGTTTAAGCTATGAAATCGGAAATGCCTATGAGCCCGTACCACAAGTAATAGCAGGCTATTTGGAGCAATACCCAAAAGATGGCCATACCCAGGAAATGCAAGAGTTACTTGTAGATTCCTACATAACATCAAGGAATTTTAGCGGGGCCATGGCGTTGTTAGAAAAAAATCGCAACTACGCTAGTAAGGCCACCTATCAAAAAGTGGCTTATTACAGGGGGGTAGAACTATTTATTGATGGGGATTATGGTGGGGCTTTGGATAGTTTTACTAAATCATTGGGTAGTGCTGAAGATGCATTGTTTAGAGCTCGAGCTAATTATTGGCATGCAGAATCAGCCTATATGCTAAACCGGTTCGATGAGGCTTTGGCAGGTTATACTACTTTTAAACAAAATGCAAGCGCAAGGCTCACCGAGGAATTTAAGGATGTGGATTACAATTTGGCATACACCCATTTTAAGTTAAAGGATTACGGCGAAGCCATTACCTACTTCAACAGTTTTTCAAAATCGGGTACCGCAAATCAAGGAAAATTGAATGATAGTTATTTGCGATTAGGAGATAGTTATTTCGTTACCAGTAAATACTGGCCTGCAATAGAGACCTATAATAAGGCTTTGGCACTTTCAGGCCCTGAAAAAGATTATGCCGCCTTTCAAAAGGCATTGAGCTATGGTTTTGTCGGTAAGAGTGATTCAAAGATTGATGAGCTTGACAGGTTTGTATCGCGTTATCCCAATTCCACTTTAAAGGATGATGCGCTTTTTGAACTTGGTAATTCGTACATCGCTGCCGGAAAGGAAAACCAGGGATTGATTACGTATGATCGACTTATTGAAGGTTATAGAGGTAGTTCGTTGGTGCCACAGGCCATTATGCGTCAAGGTTTGGTTCATTACAATTCCAACAGAAATGAAAAGGCACTTAACAAGTTTAAGACTGTGGTACGGGATTTTCCGAATACCCAAGAGGCCATTCAAGCTGTGGCTACCGCCAAGTTGGTATATGTAGATTTGGGAAGGGTAGATGAATATGCCGCATGGGTGCGTGATTTGGACTTTGTTGAAGTGACCGATACAGAACTGGACAATGCCAGCTTCGAATCGGCCGATAAGCAATACCTGGAGGGCAATACAAGCGCAGCTATTAAAGGCTACACCAACTATATTAAACAATTCCCTAACGGATTGCATGCAGTAAAAGCCAATTTTAATTTAGCGCAGTTATACTTCGGTAAAAACCAGAAAGAGAATGCATTGCCCTATTATAAATTTGTGGCCGATTTAGGAGCTAGTGAATATACTGAACAGGCATTGACCAGGGTATGTGAAATTTACATTGGTACTAATAACTACACCGCAGCCCTTCCTTATTTGGAGCGACTGGAAGAACAGGCCGATATACAGCAAAATAGAACTTTTGCACAATCAAACTTAATGAAAGGGTATTACGGGCAACGTAATTATGTGCAGACCATTGCATACGCTGAAAAAGTTCTGGCAACGCCATCAATAGATAATCGCATCAAGAGTGATGCTCAGATAATGATTGCCCGTTCGGCCATTCAAACAAATGATGAGAATAGGGCGCAGTCGGCATATGCCGAGGTGCTCAATATCGCAACTGGTGAAACTGCAGCCGAAGCACTATATTATGATGCTTATTTCAAAAACAAGTCAGGACAAAATGAGGCATCAAATGCTTCTGTCCAAAAACTTGCCAAAGACTATTCAAGTTATAAAGAATGGGGCGGTAAAGGTCTCGTGCTAATGGCAAAAAATTTCTATGCCTTGGATGATGCCTACCAGGCCACCTATATCCTCGAAAGTGTTAGTGTTAATTTCAGTGAATTCCCTGAGATAGTTGCTGAAGCACAAGGAGAATTGGCGATTATTAAATCAAAAGAAGCCCAGAGTAATTCATCTGTAAACCCAGATGAAAATTAATGCCCTTTAAAGAACACAATATGCCCAAGCAGCTTTATATTCTAATTGCGATTTTTACGTTATCACAGCTTTCACAAGCCCAGGATGAAGAACAAGACAATATTGGTACCGAGACTGTAACCGTGACCAAGGCCTATACACCAACCATTACTGATGCATTCAAGATCAAGTCTGTTCCTAACCTTACTGATTCTATCGTACTTCAAAAAAAGAAAATAACGTATAGTATTTTCTCGGTTCCGGTGGCCTCAACTTTTACACCAGCCAAGGGAAGCGCCTCTGCCGTAAAAAAATTACCACCTCCAGAATTGTTCAATTCATATGCCTCGGGAGGTGCCGGTAATCCAAGTAATGCCATGGCAAAGTTTTACACGAGTAGGACCATTAATAGGGATGAGCGTTTGGATTTGGGTCTCAACCATAATTCATCCCGGGCAACCATTAAAGGGGTAGATCTTGAGAGTAAATATTCAAATACAAAAGTTGACGCATCCTACTCAAAAAGGGATAGGGATGTGAATTGGGGTGCAAACATGGGCTTTCAACATCAGTTGTACAATTGGTATGGTCTTCCTCAGGGAGTTTTCGACATGGCGACTATAACCTCTATTGATGAAAGACAGAATTATTACATGGGTGAGGTAGATGGCTATATGAGTGCTGAAGATGCCTATTTTAAGAATGCTAAACTAAAGTATAGAAGATTTTGGGATGCTGTTGATTCCGGTGAGAATAGGTTGGTTTTTGGTTTGGGAATGGAATTTCCCATGGCTGAGGAATCTTTAGGTATCAATATAAATATGGATTATGTGGGAGGTAGTTTTGCAAACGCCAATGTAAATAGTATTGTAAACGATGAAGGCATTACCTATAGCAATTTACAAGTAGGAATAAATCCAACATTGGGTATGTTGAGAGATGACCTTGCACTCAATTTGGGGGTCAAT
>JABDKZ010000095.1 GCA_013001935.1 Maribacter sp. | reverse complement strand
GTTCAAGAGCGCTTTCAAATCTTTTTGAAGCCCAGTCTTTGAACCCGATTTTAATTCCAACATCAATAATGCCGCCGGGTCACCCTCAACAAAAAAACGATTCTTAAGTTGGGTTTTATTGTTTTTAGTGCAATCAAGAATGACCTTATCCATCATTTCACACATATGAAGACCGTGTCCCATAACGGGTTCAACATCACTCAAACAGTCTTCCAAAGAACTGTAATGGGTAACTACCATGGCCGAGTGTTTTGGCGGTAGTTCTTCCAATTGCAAGGTTATTTCAGTAGTAAAGGCCAATGTACCTTCACTTCCGCTCAGTAGTTTACACAGATTAAAATCTACAGCGGCCGGATCGAAAACCTTACTTTTTAACAATTCGTCGACGGCATATCCCGTATTTCTTCTATGTATTTGTGGTTTTGGAAATTCCTTGTTTATTTCATTTTGTATACTACTTTTTGATAATTCTTTATATAAGTATTTATAAAGTTTGCCTTCAAGTGTATTTTTCGTTGTTTTTTTCTTGAAATCAGGTACTGAGATAGCTTTGAACTCAACTTTTGAGCCATCGGATAACACCGTTTTCATTGAGACAACCTTGTCCCTTGTAACACCGTATTGTATAGAAGTGGTCCCTGAAGAATTATTGCCGACCATTCCACCTATCATACACCGGTTCGAAGTTGAGGTATTGGGTCCAAAGAAAAAACCATAGGGTTCAAGGTATTTGTTCAGATCATCACGGATAACCCCAGGCTGAACGGTAACCTGTTTTTTTGATTTATCCAAGTTCAGTATTTGGGTAAAATGTTTGGAAACATCTACAACTATACCGTCACCCACACATTGACCCGCCAAGGAAGTGCCCGCCGCTCTCGGAATTAGTCCAATATTATTGTCCGATGCAAAATTAATTAGTTTTTGAATATCATCAACAGTCTTCGGAATCGCGACTGCCAAGGGTATTTTACGATATACCGAAGCATCGGTGGCATAAAGTGTTTTGCTTAAATTGTCGGTTAAAATAGTACCATCAAATTTTAGCCCCAATGCTTTTATTTCATTTTTAATCAATCTATCACAATTTTATGCGCTAATTTAAGTTTTTATTGTTTGAGCTTGATTAAGAATCAATATTTTTACATTATAATTTTAGAACGTATGAAAATTTTAAAAACACTTGCTTTAATTGCTTTTTTTAGTTCGTTTTCCTCAATTTTTGGACAGGAAATCGCGAATCATGCTATAGGTCTTCGCTTGGGCGACAGTGACGGTTTCGGGGCTGAGGTCTCTTATCAAAAATCAGTTGCGCGTTACAATCGTATTGAACTTAATTTAGGGTGGCGTGACCACAGCCAGTACAGGGCCTTCAAATTGGCCGGGGTATACCAGTGGATACATCAATTGGATGGTAATTTTAATTGGTTTTATGGTGTTGGAGGAGGTTTGGGTAATGTTGACTTTAAGGCAATCCCCAATGGGAATGTAGATAGCGGCGGTTTATTCATTTTTGGTGCCGGGGACATTGGCATAGAATATAATTTTGACATACCGCTTTTGTTATCGCTTGACTTTAGGCCTGAGATTGGATTAGTTGGTTACGACGGATTTTCGGATAATTTTGACTTTGATATTGCCCTTGGTATACGCTATCAGTTTTAACAATAAATATGAACTATTAAAATTAGCCCTTAGCAATTGTTAAGGGCTTTTTATTTACGGGTATATATACCTACATTTGCCAATCTAAATCTATCAATAATGAGAAGTACCTTATTAATCGTAATTACTTTAATCCTTTTTGTTTCTTGTAATTCCAAACCGGAAGGTTATGCCATCAATGGTACATTAACCGGTGAAGTGGCGGATGGTGTCGAAGTTTATCTAAAGAAAAATAACAACAACAATCAGCTTATTGAAGTAGATACGGCCAAAATTGAAAACGGAAAGTTCTTGTTTGATGGCATCCAGGATATGCCAGAGATGCATTACATATTATTAGACAAACTTGTTGGTTATGCCGCTGCTATTCTTGAAAATGGCGAAATTGATTTTGCTGCCCATAAAGACAGTTTGGGTCTTGCGAAGATTACGGGTACTGTTCAAAACGACTTTTTAAATGATTTTAGGGAGAAGTCAAGGGCGGTTTCAAAACAAGCTGCCAATATTCAAGAAGACATGAAGAATGCAAATATGACCCAGGATACCGTTTTATTGAACTCGCTAAGAGAAGAGTTGAATGAGTTACGGGAAGAATATGAAACTTTTGAAACTGATTATATAAAAGCGAATCCGAATGCATTAATTTCTGCCTTGTTGATAGATAAGGCGATGAATATGAGAACTTCGTCTACGGAAGAACTTCTGGAGCTGTACAATACCCTTTCCCCTGAAATCAAGGAGACCAGTGCGGCCAAAAAAGTTAGTAAAACATTGGATGAGATAAAAGAACGGGAAGCCAATGCTAAAGATACGAGCATAGGTGCCATAGCACCTAATTTCTCCGCTCCTACGCCTACAGGAGAAATTTTGGCATTAAATGATATTAAAGGTAAAGCCACCCTTATCGATTTTTGGGCTGCATGGTGTAGGCCATGTCGTGCCGAGAATCCTAACGTTTTAAGGGTTTATAACAAATACCATGATAAGGGATTAAATATTATCGGCGTGTCTTTGGATAAAACAGCCGAAGCATGGAAAAAAGCTATTAAAGATGACGGACTGACTTGGCATCAGGTATCGAACACTGCCTATTTTAATGATGCCATTGCAAAAATGTACAATGTAGATGCAATTCCGGCTGCCTTTCTATTGGATGAAAACGGAGTAATTGTAGCAAAAAATTTAAGGGGACCGGCACTTGAGGCCAAGGTTGCCGAATTACTCAACTAGGAATCAAACGACAAAAAAAGCCCTGATGTTAAAACATCAGGGCTTTTTTGTTATAGTTTTTATTTATCTACTGAAATTTATTCTGGGCATCATCAAAATCCCCAGTGATGGTTACATTGTCATCAATTTTCACATCACCAAAAACATTAACTACAGAGTTAGAGCCTAAAAATTCGATAGTAGAGTTATCTTTTAACTCTAAATCCCCATATATAGTAAGGTTACCTTCAATTCGGAGAACAGCTCCCTCTTCAACGGTTATTTTTTTCCGCTTTCGGTTGCTCCCTACAACCAGGGTTCCGTTCATTTCCATCAAACCATTTTGCTTTACCTCTACGTCATTTCTAGCCGTCCAAGTTCCGCACATCAGTAAAGACCCACTAACTTTAAGGGAATTGAATCTTTTTGACCCCCTAAAAGCAATATCCTGACCTTCGTTAACAACCAATTTACTGGACCCTTCATATATGTTCAACGACGCACATTCCTGGAC
>JABDKZ010000094.1 GCA_013001935.1 Maribacter sp. | reverse complement strand
GTATTGGTTGGTTGCCTTTGGGAGGCTATGTTAAAATAGCCGGGATGATCGATGAGAGTATGGATACTGAGGCATTAAAGGAAGAACCTAAAGATTGGGAATTTCGCAGTAAACCAGCCTGGCAACGTTTGATTATTATGTTGGGAGGGGTGACGGTAAATTTTGTTTTGGCAGTTATCATTTATGTCGGACTGGCTTTTGCCTATGGCGATGAGTATGTACCTGCGGATAGCTTAAAGGACGGTTTTTTAGTGACCGAGAAATCGCTTGGTGATAAACTTGGCGTGCAAACGGGGGATAATATCGTGGCCGTAGATGGCAAAACGATTGAAGCTTTTAGAAATGTTTTGCCAGAAATCGTTTATGGGGAGACTATGACCATTGTTCGCGATGGAAGAACCTTTGACCAAGACATACCGGTTGACTTTATTGCTACGCTCTCTGAAGATAGGGATAAGGTTCGTTTTTTGACTTTTAGGCAACCATTTATCATCAAGGAAATCTCAAAAGGCTCAATTAATGAGGGCATAGATTTTCAAGAGTTTGATGAGGTCATAAAAATCAATGGAGTAGGGGTAACTTATGTAGATGAAGTTAAGCCTATTTTAGAAGCCAATAAGGGTGGCGAAATAGTAGTGACCGTAAAACGAAAAGATGGCAGTATTGAAGCTTTGAATACTAAGGTCAGTGAGGAAGGTACAATTGGGGTTGCCTTGGGTGGTCTAACCATGCAGGATTATGCGGAAAGGGGTTATTTTGATATTAAGACACAGAAATATTCATTTTTAGAATCAATACCAGCTGGAATAGATAAAGGTGTAAATACCCTTAACAACTATATCAAGGGCATGAAAAAAATCTTTAATCCGGATACCGGTGCCTATAAAGAGGTGGGGGGGTTTGCTGCCATTGGTGGTCTGTTCCCTGATACTTGGAACTGGCCGGTTTTTTGGAATACAACGGCCTTTATTTCCATTATTCTCGCCTTTATGAATATTTTGCCTATTCCTGCATTAGATGGTGGTCATGTTGCATTCCTGCTCTATGAAATCGTTACGGGAAGAAAGCCAAGTGACAAGTTTTTGGAGTATGCACAGATGATCGGCTTCTTTATTTTGATAGCATTATTATTGTTTGCCAATGGCAATGATTTGTATAAATGGCTATTCAAATAGAGAATGCATTTTTTTGTTGGGCGTATTTGAAAAAACATTTATATTTGCACCCTCCTTTGGAACGCCTATGGCGTACCTACGGCGGGCAGGCCCGCTAAAATAAAGGGATTACGGTCAAAATGACTGTTAAATAGACATATTCCTCCTTAGCTCAGTTGGTCCTGATGAACCGCGAAGCAGTTATCAGGATGCTGACAAGCAAAGCTTCGTCAGCATTAGAGCAAGATTGGGAGAATGTTTTGAGAAGAGTATAGTTTATATTATTCCTCCTTAGCTCAGTTGGTTAGAGCATCTGACTGTTAATCAGAGGGTCCTTGGTTCGAGTCCAAGAGGGGGAGCAAAAAAAGAAAGAGCTGCACGAAAGTGTGGCTCTTTCTTTTTTCTACTCTTGGGCGAGAGGTTTATCCCGCCTAGGGCGGGAAGTCCAAGAGGGGGAGCAAAGAAGTAGAGCAAAGCTCACTATATTGCTACACCAAAGCCATCTACAAAAGTGGGTGACTTTTTTCATGGGAAAAGTTGGGCGAGAAGTCTATCCCCCGGAGTAAGCTTTAGCTGGCGAAGGAGGAAGCCCAAGAAGGGGAGCACTCAAAGTCAAAGGGTTACAGAAATGTATCCCTTTTTTATTTTGTGATTGCCACACAATTGTAACACAAATCAGGTTTAAATATGAATAATCCAATTTTCAAATCATTCGAAGATGATGCTTCAATTGGCGATATAATTGATTTTGTGTCAACACGGTAAGGTGGTAAAATGTGGTTTAGTGGGGAATCTAAGTTGTATGAAACATATTGTTGCTCTGTTCTTTTTAGAGAAGGTATTACTAGCTCTCCAATATTGGAAGACTATAATGACGGAACTTATGCATTTCCTTTAAAAGTGATTACTGAATCAGAGATAGACATAATAAGGTCTATTCAAGAAAACCCTCCTGAAGACCCATATTTTCCTTTATTACTTCAAGATAACAATAAGGATCATCCTGGGTGGATGGCTCTGGCCAGGCATCATGGCTACCTATATGCTCTGCGGGTTTGCCAATTTTGCATCTATAGGCATTCAAATCGGGGGTGTTGGCTCGTTAGCTTCCAGGACAGCGAAAAACCTTATCTGCGTTTGGCATGCGCGCTGTTCTTGGTGGTACTCTGGCCTCGTTGATTTCAGCTACTATTGCTGGAATTTTTTTTGGGTAAACCGATAAGCAGACTTAAACCACTATTTATCGGCATTATTTCCACTTTCTTAAGCTATTGTTTAACTTACTGGTTGTTTTAGTTCATTTCTAAAACCCCCTTTCTCGCTCTAATTTAATTGGCAGCCAACTATCAAAATAAAATTATGAGAATAAGATTCATTTTTTTCTTTTTAGTAACGATTGCTGTCAATGCTCAAAACATAAGTGATTTTACATCCATAGCCCCACAATCGCAAAGTACTGATTTTGTAATTCCTTCAACCCATGTATTCCAGAAAATCATATCACATGGAGACCCTTTAACTCAAGGCGGAACTTTAGGGAGAAATAATGATTTTACTGCCTATGTCCCGATAAATGGAAGCAACACTAATGGTTATTTAAGTATTAATTCGGAAACTGTTCCGGGAGGGGTTTCCATTCTCGATATAAACTACAATAATTCCACTCAACTATGGCAAACAACACTTTCTCAGGCCATTGATTTTAGTACCGTTGTAGGAACCGTAGCAAACTGTTCAGGTACCGTAACCCCATGGAATACCGTAATTTCCTGTGAAGAATACACCTCTCTTGAAATCCAGTCGCAAACCGGTGCTCCTTTAGATAGTAATGGAGATGGCTACCACGATATGGGATGGGCTGTTGAAATTGACCCTACCTCAAAAACTCTTATCGACAAAAGATGGGCCCTTGGAAATTTTAAACATGAGAATTTAACAATCCATTCTAATCAAAGAACTGCCTATCAAGGCGCAGATAACACTATTGGAGCCGGTTTTCTATACAAGTTTGTGGCAGACAACTCCCAGGACTTAAGTAGCGGAATTTTATATGTATATACCGGATCAAAAAATGGGAATGGAAACTGGGTATTATTGAACAATACAACTCCCGAAGAAAGAAATTCAACAGAACAACAAAGCTTTACTGTTGGGGCCACAAATTTTGAAGGAATTGAAGATGTTGAAATTGGACCAGACGGGCTCATTTATTTCGCAGTAAAAAACGAGGGAAGGGTCTATCGTTTTCAAGATTCAAATCCCATTTCTGGAACAACTGTTACCAATATGGAAACCTTTGTTG
>JABDKZ010000086.1 GCA_013001935.1 Maribacter sp. | reverse complement strand
GCTAAACGAATAATTCGTGGCGAAAATTAGATTGTTCTCGGTTAAACGTACCCTTCTTTCCTCAATGCTGCGAACTTCATTAAAATCTTCGGTGGTCGATGGAACTGTTCTTTGAATAATAGACTCTGTAAAGCCAGTGGTACCCGAGGGAATAATCAATTGTAAATCATTTCCAACTTCGCTTGGTTCAAAAAATGGGGCAAGTTCGGGGAATTCTGTAGGATCTTGATAGCTGATGGCCACGTCATCCAATCTACTATAGGTACTCTGGTATACATTAAAAAACCTATCCGGATTCACATTGTTCACAAATTCAATATTCAATAGCTCAACATTGTGTCGTTTCAAATCATTGGGAGTCCAATTATATCCTATAATAGAATTGAAGGTTTGTTTGTCCAGGCCAATATTTTTTTGAAAACTAGTACCCAAAGAAAGCCTGGTCTGCGGCAACATATAACTGGGTATTACCTTGCTGGTATTCACAAATGGGAACGAGATTCGAGGAATGGTCAAATTTATATCGGCGCCAAATTCCAAAAGATTAAAAAAGCGATTGTCATTTACGGTTATACTTCGATCATTAGAAGAGCCTATATTCAGCCTTCCTGTTAAACTTAAATTCTCTGCCCCTTTAAAAAGATTCCGCGCCTGTAGCGATGGACTAAAGGCCAAACCTATTTGTTGAATGTTCGAATGCGAAACGTCCAAGTCCATACCTAAAGAATACTTGGGTCTTTCAGTCAAATAGATATTGGAAGTAAGACCGGTCTGTAAACTGTCGGTTGCAAAAGCAATCGACGGATATTTAAAAACATTTAAATTGGTAATTTGCCTATAGGTTCGTGATCTATCCAATTCACGGTATATACTATCTTTTTCAAAGAAAACTGCATCGGCCAAGGTTTTGGGTTTAAACCTTAATTTATCTTTGTAGTATATGTTATAGTCCCCATATTCGACAACATTATGTTGCTCTTCCTCACCTCTAAGGATAAAATCTGTGTAGATATTTATTTCTTTGAATTTTTCGATTTTATAATCAGAGGTCGATATTTGATTGTTACTCCGGGTTCGCTGATTGTCGATATTAAGGGCGATATCCATTTTTTGGTCATCCGCGGCTTTTGAAGAATCCCTTGTAATGGCATAATTGATCGAACTTGCTTGAAAGTTACGTATACCAGTATTGCGAAAGATAGAGGTCAAACGTTTACGTTCATTGACAAAATCGACTAAATCGAACTTTTCCCCCTTTTTAATCAATGATTCCTTCTTATTCAATTGATAAATGGAATCTATGACCTTAGAAGATATTTTATCGTCAATTGAATCGATCATATAGGGTTTTCCCAAAGTAATTTTATAGTCGATTTCAGCCCGTTGACCGCGTTTCAAGGTATCAATACTATAAGTTGTATTATTATTGAAATAGCCTTTAGTATTATAATAGGCCTTTAGCCTTTCTAATGTTCTACGGGTATCTGAAGTGTCGATAATCGCGGGTGCTTCGCCAATGTTTTTTAACCATTCGCTCAATCCCTTAACCAAAAAAGACTCTCCAAGTCTATTTACTTGTTTTTCAGACAGCTTTTTTACCAGCCTCTCTTTTCTTTTTTCCTTTTTGTAGAGCCAATCCTGAAAAGAAGAATCCGGGTTTTGTTTTGCTAGATTATATAAATTTAATCTTAGGGGGTACCCTAATAATGTACTATTGGGTTCTTGGATAATAAGGCTTTGAATAGCTTCATCGTTGACCTTCGCATCATCTGCATAAATGGTATTTTTTTTAAGAAGTAATTCGTATTCATCAACCCTTTTCAGTGCGTTACAAGAGGCAAGTATAATCGCAAAAAATAATAAGCTTATTTTAGCGCTGGGATTCTTAAAGCGAAACACTTTCCTCATAGAAATCAAAAATACATTATTTGTATGGTTGTTAAAAGCCAAATAAAGTTTATAAAAAACTTACAACAAAAAAAGTACCGAAATCAAAATGGAATGTTCGTGGTTGAAGGTATAAAGACTGTTCAAGAGCTTTTAGATTCGAATATTGAGCCTTATAAAATCTATTGTTCTAACAGCGTATTGTTTCCCGACCCCGGAGACCACATTGAAATAATTTCCGAGGCCTACTTAAAGAAAATAAGTAGTTTAAAGAATCCAAATAAGGTGTTGGGCATATTCAAGATTCCCGAACCTAGAAAAGTCAGTGAAAATGATTGGATTTTGGCCTTGGATGATGTTCGGGACCCAGGAAATTTAGGGACCATAATTCGACTTTGCGATTGGTTCGGAATTGAACATTTAGTATGCTCTGAGCAAACTGTTGATTGCTACAATCCAAAAGTGATACAAGCAACTATGGGTTCAATAGCAAGAGTGAATATCGTATATACTGATCTGGTTCATTTTATAGATAAATCTGAAATGCCGGTCTATGGTACCTTTATGAAGGGTAATAATGTACAATCAACCAAATTACCTATAAAAGGCATCTTGGTTATGGGTAATGAAGCCAACGGAATTTCCAAGGAAATTGAAAGCCTGGTCACTTCAAAAATAAGTATTCCGCAACCCAGATCCCGAAAGGCTAGGAATGGCAGTTTGGCAACAGAAAGTTTGAATGTTGCCACGGCAGCGGCAATTTTCTTAAATGAGATAAGACGTAAATAGTCTATAGAATTATTCAAACGTAAAATTAATGAAGAGTCCACGGGTGCGCATGGCCGCTATAT